>JAFQWS010000105.1 GCA_017407305.1 Clostridia bacterium | reverse complement strand
TGTCAACGTGTTGTTCTCATAAAAGGCATAACTGTTGATTGCATAATTTTTGCCGTGACAACTTTCGGGCAAAACGAGTTCCGTTGACGTTCCATCGTATTTAATAAGATAGCAATCGTCGCCATCTTCAAAGAAAGTAAATCCATTTTCATCCGTCCAAAGTTTGCTTTCCACGTTGGACGTGTACACACCCAATGCATAATAGGCAACTCTTCCGTGAGAGGTTGAACCGGCAACTATTTCAAGAGAAGAGAAGTTGTAAACTTCTACAAGGCGATAGCAATTAGAAAAAGAATAGTTGCCAATGGACGTTACGCTTTCGGGAATTGTTATGCTTTTCAAGTTGAGACAAGAGTCAAACATTCGATTTGCGATTGATGTTATGTCGGATGGAAGGTTTACCATTGCCAAACTGATGCAGTTGTAAAAAGTTGCTGGTCCAATTGATGTGACGCTGGAAGGGAAGGAAACACTTGCCAAAGCAGTGCATTCAGCAAAGGCGTATTCTCCAACGCTTGTTGCGTTGTCGGTTACAATGACGTTTGTCAAAATATCGTTGTTGTAAAACGCATAATTATTTATGACGTAGCTTTTGCCGTGACAACTTTCGGGCAAGACCAAGTTTGTTGCTTCACCATCGTACCAAGCAAGCGCACAATTGTCTCCGTCTTCAAAAAAGGTAAAGCCGTTTTCATCCGTCCAAAGTTTGCTTTCTACGTTTTCCGTATACACGGCAAAGGCATAATTTCCAACTTCGCCATGTTCAGTTGAACCTGCCTCAATTTCAAGTGAAGAGAAATTGTAAACTTCTGCAAGGCGATAGCAATCAGAAAAAGCATAGCTATCAATAAAAGACAGCTTTTCGGGGAGACTGATTGTCTTTATGTTATGGCAGTTGGCAAATGCAGCATAATTGATAGAATGCAATTCCTGAGGGAAATTGATGTCAGTTAAACTTGTGCATTGGTAAAACGTGTAACTGCGAATTTGCGTCAATTTGTCAGGCAACTTTACCCTTGTCAAGGAAGAACACTCGTTGAAAGCATATACGCCTAGAAAAGAAACCGTGTCAGGCAAATCTATTTCCATCAAATTGTTGCAATTAGAAAAAGCAAAACCTCCAATAGACGTAAGGTTGTCAGAAAGGATTATGCTTTTCAAACTTTCACAATTTAAAAACGCATAATTTGCAATTTCCACCACGGGCAACAAACGGATGGTGGACAAAATTTCGTAATGTTCACGGCTTTCTGCGTAACCAGTAACAACGTAACCCGTTTTGTCTTGGTTAAGTTGGTATTCAATGCCACCTTCTTCAAAAGTTTCTACGTATTCCAAAGGTTCGCCTTGCGTCAGTCCACAACGTGAACAAGTTTGAGGTGCTGTATACGTTGCATCAAGCCAATGGTGGTTCAAGGGTTCTCCTTGGGTTGCGCCACAGTCACGGCACGTTTGAGGCGTGGTGCAGGTTGCGTTGGCAAAGTTGTGGCTTGGATCTTCGCCATATTCTTCGCCACAATAGGCACAAACGGCTTTGTGGGTGCAAGTTGCCGTACCACCACCGTGATTGCAAGGAGCAGGCTGACAAGCGCACAAGGTAAAAACCATTGCACATACAAACAAAAATACCAACGTAATTTTGGAAAACTTTTTCATCGCCTTTTACTCCTTTATATATATTTACACCAACATTATATTAAAAACTTTACCAAAAGTAAATACCAAAAAAGAAAAAAGTCCGTGTATTGTCACGGACTTTTTTTATTTAATATTATTCCATAAAGCCAAGGGAAATCAACAATGCTTGGTCAATTTGTTTCATTACGTAGTTGGGAACTTGACCAATTTTTTCTTTGATACGACTTTTGTCAATTGTTCTTATTTGTTCCAACAAAACCACACTTTCTTTTGGAAGGCAGTCCAATTCTTTTGGCAACTCAATGTGGGTGGGCAACTTTGCTTTGTTCAGTCGTGAAGTGGTGGCAGCAGCAATAATGGTGGGGCTGTATTTGTTACCAACGTTGTTTTGCAACACCAACACCGGTCTTATTCCCCCCTGTTCACTGCCAATCACAGGATTTAGGTCTGCATAATACAATTCGCCTCGTCTAATCACTTTCCAACTCCTTTTTCTTTTGTGGCTTTAACCTATCTTCAATTTATGAAAAATCTTCGTTTGATGTGTATAGGTATGTAAGTCACTACAAAAAGTTTTGACACTTTTTTCAATAGTTAAACAAAAAAGCGACTGCATTTGCAGTCGCTCAACGTTGTTGTACGTTAAATATTGAATTTTTTGCCAAATTCTTCCTTTACCGTTGGATAAAGAATAATTGTTATTGTCAATGCGTTGGCAATTGATGCAAAAAACACCGAAAGAGTTGCCCAATATGAGTATTGCTCGTTGTTTATGCACCACATAACAATTTGAGGTACAAGGGCAAGCAAGCAGGAAAAGTACATTGCCATAAGAAAAGATTTTTCTCTTTTGCCTTTGAAAATGATCAAAAAGTCCAAAGTGACAAGGCAGGACAACAAAATAAAGGGAATTACGTATTCCAAATTCCAACCCGTAAAGGGATGAAAATGTCCGTCGAAGAAGTCGATCAACAGCATTGTCAAGCATGAAGCCACGGCATAGGTGGGAAGTTGAACGTAAATGTTTTTCTTCAAAAAGACGTGGGGCACAATGCAAGTTATACCAATTACACCGGCCAAGCATACCCAAACGAACCACAAAATTTCGGGATTGACAAGCAAGTTGATGCCTATACAAAGCAAGCACGCCAACAAAATAAAGCAATTCAGCTTTCTTGCAGTACTTTTTGCGTCCACTTTGGTTGTGATTTTGGGATAACCTACAGCATCTTCCATTTCGGGGTAGTGTTCATATACGACTTTGGGATGATTGTCGTTTACGTAACTGCCACAAATGGGGCAATTGTCCAATTCTTTGTGGACGTTTACATTACAATTTTTGCAATATTTCATTTGTCCACCTCACTTTTGAGAGTATAGTTTTCCAAGTCGTTGCACTCAATTGCCATTTCAAGTCCAAGCCCGGACAAAATTTCCACAAAACGTCTTTCCACAACCGTTTCCTTGATTTGAGAAGAAAGGTTCAAAACCAACGTATCGCCAAAAGTTACAGCCGTCATACCAATGGGTGTGGAAAAGGTTTTGCCAAAGGTAAATTCGTATCTGTGGATATGATCATAAAATTCTTTTGGTGCTTTTACAATGCCAAGGTTGGAAAAACTTGCCGTGTTTCTTGCATCGCCTTTTGCGTTATAAACTGCGCCCAAGACGATATTTTTAAGCACAAGTGGTGTCAATTTGATAAAAAAATTGTTTTGCGAACTGCAATTGTAAGATATCATGCCGTCGCAATAGGCTTTATTGTTTTGCTTTTCCCATTGAATTTTCAATTGGTCAACCAATTCTTGAAGGGTGCTACTATCTTTGTAGGTTGCATAAAGGTAAGAGGAGAAGTTTCTCACCGTTTGGCTGTCGTAAATTTTTCTCAAATTGATGGGAACGGACAACTTTATGGGTTTGTCGTCTTTTGAGTGATGAAAATCTTTTTCATATTTCAAAGCCATCAAAAAAGCTGCCGAAAGCAACACCGTGATGGTGCAATTGTGTTGTTTGGCAATTTGGTGCAACCTAGATGCCGAACAAATAATTTTGCGATATACCAACTTGTGTCCGCCAAATTTCGTGCCTTTTACGTGATAGGCATTTTCTTCTTTGAACAACATTGGTGCGTTTTTGACGTAAACACGTTGAAAAGAGTCTTCCGTTTCCCTTTCGCTGGGTTTGTCCAACGCGTTGAGAGTGTTGGTGGTATCAACGATTTTTTCGCCTGTCAAGGTTAAGTATCTGTTTACAAGGCAGTTCAAAAAAGCCAAACCACCCGATCCGTCACAAGCAGAGTGGAAAAATTCACAAGCAATTTGATTTTTAAAGTAGCAAACTCTCACTACTGGACGTCTGCGACTTACTTGAATGGGTGTTGCAGGGGATTTGTCCTCTTCTTCAACAACGACGGGTGCATTGGGCGTGTCGAAATAATACCAAAACAAACCTGCACGAAGTGCAGACGTAATGGTGGGAAAACGAGGTACAACGTCGTTGACTGCGTGTTGCAATTGAAGTGGATCAACTTCTTTTTTCAACACAACTGCCAAACGGAAAATGGCATCTTTGCCACCAACGTTGAGTGCAGGATAAATCAATGCAGCATTGTCCAATTTGTACCAATCTCTTTTTAGGTTTTGTTTGGATGCAATGGTTGCAATTTGTTGTTGCAAAGAAGGAGCATTTTTCTTTGATTTTTGATTTTTTTGTTGTCTTTGCAACTTTTTTTCTTCTTTTTTAAGACGTTTGGCTTCTTTTTGGGCAAGTTTTTCTTGTTTTTCTGCCAAGCGTTTTTGTTGTTTTTCGTTAAGTTGCTTTATCTTTTTGGGCATAAAATTCCGTAAAAATGGTTAAATTTTGCAACAATCCGTTGCAATCAAAAAGAGTATACCACATTTTTAGTTATAATTAAAGCTTTTTTTCATATTTTAACTTTTTTCGACATTTTTGTAGTCATTGCTTGTTATTAGATATTATTGACTTTTCTTTTGGGTAAGAGTAAAATATATACATTACTTTTAGAGAAAATTTTGGATATGTTAAATTTACTTTGTGACAGTTTCATCGAGATTGGAAAAGTTTATGGCAGACCGGCACTAATTGTGTTTGGTTTTCCCATTTATTTTTATGCAATCATCATTGTTTCGGGCATTTCCATTGCCGTTGTTTTGGCAGGACTTTTGCTCAAAAAACGTGGCATTGACCCCTATGACATAACCGAGTACGCACTTGTTATCTTGCCTTTGGGTATCTTGGGTGCAAGACTCTATTTCTTTATGTTCCCGTATAGTTCCGCCCCTTCCGATTGGAGCAACTTTTTCAATTTTAGAGATGGTGGTTTGGGCATCTATGGTGGTGTCATTTTGGGCTATATCGGTGGCTACGTCTGGTGCAAAATCAAAAAGCAAGACTGGTGGTTGGTTGCCGACTGCATTGGTTGTGTCGTTTTGTTGGCACAATCCATTGGTCGTTGGGGCAACTTTGTCAACAACGAAGCATACGGCAATTTGGTCACCAATCCTCAATTTCAATGGTTCCCCTATGCCGTTCAAATTGGTTCAAGTTGGTACCAAGCAACTTTCTTCTACGAATCAATGTGCACCCTTGTGGGCTTTTTGATATGTTTCTTTTTCCTGTTTAATCACAAGAAATACAAAAAGGGTTGGATTGCATCTTTCTATGGCATCTATTATGGTCTTGCTCGTTTAGTAATTGAAGGTTTGCGTTCGGACAGTTTGTACTTGTGGGTTGGTGGCAGTGCAACCAACATTAAAATTTCCCAATTTGTTTCCATTTGTACCATTATTTTGGGTTTGTGGAGATTGTCTGTTATTTATCGCAAGCAAATTCACTCGCTTTATTCCAAAATTTTCCAAAGCGAAAAACAAGAAGTATTTCTTTCTTTTTACGTCTTGTTGGCGTTCACAATTGTTTTGATTGGTCTTGACGTGTGGCTTTGCATTTTGGCTTTCCCTTTGACAAACGCAACTGCAATGGAATTTTTGACCGCAGTTGCCCTTGTCTTTTTGACCGTCTATTGCATTTTGGCAATCTTTGCCTTGTGGGACAGAAGAAAATTGTATTGTCCCAACTGCGGAACACGTCTAATTGAAGGTGAAAACGTATGTCCAAATTGTCAACGTAATCACGACGTCAAACTCAATCAAACGTTACTCAAAATTTTCCCCTACAAGGTTTACCCCGATTTTTCAGTAGATGGCATTTTGCCTTGGGTTGATCCTCTCAAAAAGAAAGAACAATAAAGGTGGCTCTTATGTCAAACAACACTAGAAATCTTACGTTACTTACAGACTTTTACGAACTGACCATGATGTATGGTTATTTCAAGTCGGGCAAAAAGGACCAAAAAGCCGTTTTCGATTTATTTTTCAGACCATTGACGGAAAGTGCCTTTTGCATTGCAGCAGGCATTGAACAAGCTGTGGAATACTTGGAAAACCTGCATTTTGGCAAAAGTGAAATTGAATTTTTGCGTTCCACCAAAGCTTTTGACGAAGACTTTTTGGGCTATTTGGAAAATTTCAAATGGATGGGCACCGTCAAGGCAGTGGACGAAGGACAAGTTGTCTATCCTTATGAACCCATTTTGATTGTGGAAGCCCCCATTATTCAAGCACAACTTGTTGAAGCCGCCCTTTTGAATATCGTCAACTTCCAAACACTCATTGCAACCAAAGCGCAAAGAGTTTGCCACTCGGCACAAGGTTGCGGAGTTTTGGAATTTGGTTTGCGTCGTGCACAAGGCCCCGATGCAGCCATTTATGGTGCAAGAGCAGCCGTCATTGGTGGATGCACCTCAACAAGCAACGTTTTGTCCGGTCAAATGTTTGACTTGGACCCCAAAGGCACCCACGCACACAGTTGGGTAATGTCTTTTGACAGCGAATTGCAAGCTTTCATGGCTTATGCAAAAATGTACCCCGACAACTGCTTGTTGTTGGTGGATACCTACGACACGTTGGCAAGTGGTGTGCCCAATGCAATCAAAACTTTTGACTGGCTCAAATCACAAGGACACAAACCTCAAGGAATACGTTTGGACAGTGGCGACTTGGCTTACTTGTCAAAACAAGCACGTCGTATGTTGGACGCAGCCGGTTATGAAGATGCCAAAATTTTTGTATCGGGCGACTTGGACGAATACGTCATTTCTTCATTGAGAGAACAAGGAGCAAAAATTGACGTTTACGGCGTTGGCACACGCATGATTGTATCTCAAACCTGCCCTTCGTTGGGTGGTGTGTATAAATTGGCAGAACTTGACGGCGTTCCCAAAATGAAAATTTCCGACAACACAATCAAAACGACCAATCCGGGCAAAAAGACGGTGTACAGACTTTTCTGTCGCAAAACACACATGGCAATTGCCGACCTGATTTGTTTTGAAGATGAAAAAATTGACGATTCAAAAGACTTTGTTATCACTCACCCCATTGAACGTTGGAAGCAAAAGACGGTGGTTGATTTTTACGCCAAAAACTTGTACCACAAGGTTATGGAAAATGGTGTAAGAACTTTTAATTTTCCTTCCGTCAAACAATTGAGAGAAAACTGCAAAACCTATTTGGCAGGTTTTTGGGAAGAATACAAACGTTTGCACGTTCCCCACGAATACAAGGTTGACTTGTCCGACAAGTTGTACCAACTCAAACAAAAATTGTTGAGCGAGGCAAAGAAATGAAATTCAAACGTAGATTTAATGGTTACGACGTAAAAGAAGTGGACCAATATATTGAAAGTCAAAACAAAAAAAATCAAGAAGTTTTGGCTGATCAAAAGAACAGAATTTTTCATCTTGCCGAAGAAAACAATCGTCTTGTGCAAGAGGTTCAAAAATATAAAAATCAAGAAGAAGCAATTGTCAGAGCTTTGGTGGACTCTCAAAAACAAGCGTTGCAATATCAAAGTGATGCCGAAAAATTTGCTTCCTACAATATGCAACGCGCCAAAATTTTCGTTGCAACTTGGCAAGCTTATGCCAAAGTTTTGGTGGACAATTTTTCCGACAAGCAAATAAAAGAATTCAACGAGCTTTCCAAAAAGATTGAAGATGTTATGAATTCCTATCAAAGTGGTGAAGTTGCCACAACGGTTGCAACCGAGCAATCTCAAGGTCAAACAAAATATCAAAATCCCATCGAAAAGGTGCAAGACGCATTGCAAGACGGTCCGGTGGTGGACTTGATGGAATTGCAAAAAGTTGATCAATCTTTGGAAGAAATATGCAAAGAATTAGGACTTTTAGACTAGTATGTTAGACATAGTATTTGATTCATTTACCGATTCAATAAAAATACTGACTTTTTTATTTTTATTTTAAATTTTTTTTGTGTGGGTTGAGTCTTAATTGAATATTCGACAAAAAACGACAAATCTGTTAAAAAAGAAAACAGCCCCATTGTTTGGAGCACTATTTGGAGTTGTTCCACAATGTGGCTTTTCTATTGTTTCGGCAAATTTGTATTTGTCGGGGTTGATAAAAATCGGCACTCTTATGGCAGTTATGATTGCCACCAGCGACGAGGCGTTGCCCATCTTTTTAACGGACAAAAATTCATTGGAAGTCGTTTGGTTGTTTTTATTGATAAAGGTGGTTTATGCCTTTATTGTCGGTTTTGTCATCAACGTTTTTGACAAATCCACGCCTAATCTTGTAGTTGCCACCAGCAGTCATCACGATGGTTGTTGTCATCACGACGTTGGCAAAAAGAAAACATTTTTTGATTTTTTATACCACCCCATTGTGCATACTGCAAAAGTTTTCTTGTACGTTTTGGCAATCAATCTTGTTTTTGGTTTTGTCGTTTATTTTGTAGGCGAAGAAAATCTTTCCACCTTTTTGATGTCGATATACGTGGCGCAACCTTTGTTTGCCACTTTAGTGGGACTTATTCCCAATTGCGCATCCAGCGTTTTACTAGCCAATATGTTCCAACAAGGCATGTTGACCTTTTCAGCCACTATGGCAGGGCTGTGTGCCAATTCAGGCCTTGCTTTGGCAGTTATTGCCAAAAGTAAAAACGTCAAGCAAACGGCAAAAATAGCCCTTATTCAAAGTGGTGCATCTTTGCTTTTGGGTTACCTCCTTTTTGCCTTTGGAATTTGAAATTTGCACAAAAAAAGCCACAACCAAAGTTGTGGCTTAACTTATTTCAACTAGTTCAAATCGTCAAAACGTTCCAAAACAATGTCCGTTTCATCAAAAAGTTGTTTTGCAAAATCATCGGGATAACCATGTCTATAAACAATGCGAGAAATTCCGCTGTTGATGATCATTCTTGCGCAAATGACACAAGGTTGGTGTGTTACGTAAAGGGTTGAGCCTTCCAAAGAAATGCCCAAACGTGCTGCTTGGATGATGGCGTTTTGTTCGGCGTGTACTGCATAGCACAATTCGTGACGAGTGCCGGAAGGGATGTTCAATTGTTGTCTGAGGCAAAAGCCTTTTTCCTTGCAACTTTTGATGCCGGCAGGTGCTCCGTTGTAGCCGGTTGTCAAAACGCGATTGTTTTTGACGATAACTGCACCAACGTGTCTGTCATCTTTGAAGCAACTTGACCAAGTACCGACAGTGTCTGCCATTTCCATAAATCTTTTATCCCATTTATTCATTGTAAAACCACCTAAAATAGACGTTGATATAAGTTTATAGATATATTTCACTTTTGTCAATAAATCTTTTGGCAAAAAGCGACAATCTTTTCAAATCAAATTTGGCACAAAAGGGTTGACAAATGAACAATATGGAATATAATTAAATTAGCACTCAGCCAAAGAGAGTGCTAAAACGCAAAAATACAACAAACTTTTGCAGGAGGCAAAAAAATATATGAAAATTAAACCCTTGTTTGACAAAGTCGTCGTAAAAGAGTTGAAAAACGAAACGGTGCAAAACGGCATTTTCTTGCCCACGTCCGCACAAGAAAAACAAGAAATTGCCACAGTTGTTGCAGTTGGCAATGGTGGTGTTTTGGACGGAAAGGAAATTCAAATGGTCGTTTCCGTTGGCGACAAAGTTTTGTATTCCAAATATGCAGGAAGCAACTTCAAAATTGACGGCGAAGAAGTTACAATCATCCGTCAAAGCGACATTTTGGCAATTATCGAGTAATAATTTGGAGGAAAATAAATGGCAAAACAAATTTTGTACAATGCTCAAGCACGCAAGGCCTTGCAAGAAGGTGTCAACAAATTGGCAGACACCGTCAAAATCACACTTGGCCCCAAAGGAAGAAACGTCGTTTTGAGCAAACAATATGGTGCACCTTTGATTACCAACGACGGTGTAACCATTGCAAAAGAAATTGAATTGAAAGATCCTTTTGAAAATCAAGGCGCACAAATTATCAAAGAAGTATCCACCAAAACCAATGACGTTGCAGGTGATGGCACCACAACGGCAGTCGTGTTGGCACAAGCCATCATTGAACAAGGCATTTTGGCAGTGGAAAAGGGCGCAAATCCCATTATTTTGCGCAAAGGCATGGACAAAGCAGTGCAAGTTTGCGTGGAAAAATTGAAAGAATTGTCCAAGCCCATTGAGAGCAAGCAAGCAATTGAACAAGTTGCATCCATTTCTGCAAGTGATGAAGAAGTGGGCAAGCTTATTGCCGATGCAATGGAAAAGGTTGGCAAAGACGGAGTTATCACCGTTGAAGAAAGCAAAACAATGAAAACTGAATTGACACTTGTTGAAGGTATGCAATTTGACCGTGGTTATTGCTCTCCCTACATGGCAACGGACATGGAAAAAATGGTTGCCGAACTTGACAATCCCGTCATTTTGATTACCGACAAAAAAATAAGCAATATTCAAGAAATTTTGCCCTTGCTCGAACAAGTGGTAAAAACCGGTCAAAAACTTCTCATCATTGCCGAAGACGTAGAGGGAGAAGCTCTTACGACCATCATTTTGAACAAATTGCGTGGCTCATTTACTTGTGTATGTGTCAAAGCCCCCGGTTTTGGCGACAGAAGAAAGGAAATGTTGGGTGACATTGCAGTTCTTACAGGTGGCAAAGTTATCACAAGCGACCTTGGATTGGAATTGAAGGACGCAACTTTGGATATGCTTGGTCACGCTGGCAAAGTCAAAGTGGACAAAGACAACACAATCATTGTTGAAGGCGCAGGCCAAACTTGGGAAATTCAAGAAAGAGTCAACCAAATTCGCAACCAACTTTCTTTAACAAAGAGCGAATATGACAAGGAAAAATATCAAGAACGTCTTGCCAAACTTGCAGGTGGTGTCGCACAAATCAACGTTGGCGCAGCAACCGAAGTGGAAATGAAAGAAAAGAAAATGCGCATTGAAGCCGCTCTCAATGCAACACGTGCAGCCGTGGAAGAAGGCATTGTTCCCGGTGGTGGTTCCGCCCTTATTTACACGGTGGAAGCAGTGGAAAACGTTGTATCAACGTTGGACGGAGACGAAAAAATCGGTGCAGAAATCATCAAATCAGTTTTGACATGTCCATTGAAACAAATTGCATACAATGCAGGTGTAGATGGCGACAAAGTGGTGGAAAAGGTTTTGAAATCCAAACAAAAAGACATTGGCTATGATGCTTTGCACGACACCTATTTGAACATGGTGGAAAACGGCATCATTGATCCCACAAAGGTCACTCGCAGTGCTTTGCAAAATGCATCTAGCGTTGCATCAACCTTGCTCACAACCGAAGCCGTTGTGGTAGATATCCCCGAACCCACACCCACGGCACCTCAAAATCCCGAAATGTACTAAAACGAGAGATTTTAAATATTTTTAAGTTAAAAATTACAAAAAAATGCAAAAAAAAAGCACCTTGCTTAGGCAAGGTGCATTTTTTGTATTTAGCAAATTTCTTTAATTTCTTTAAACATTTCTTTGTTTTCGGCAATTTTTTGAGAGTTACCAATGGTGCAAATGCAGTTTTGCTCAACAACTTTTTCAAAGACGTCGCCAAGTTGTCTAATTTCTTCTTTTGTTGTTGCAAGAAGTTGGTCACGAATTGTTTGAACGTCTTGTGCGCTTGTTCCTGCATAGTGGTAGGAAATTGCTTGGTTGTGAGCCGAAGAAGGGGTTTCAGTAGAATCAAGGTCGGAAATTGCGCCAATGATATTTTTATCGAGTTCTTCTTGGGGTTCGTCAAATTCACGAAGATATTGGGCAACACCCTTGTAAACGTCGTATGTGTTTTTCAATTGAGGATCGCGATAACTTGCAAAGTTGACGTTGCCAAGGCTGTCAATCATAATCATGCCACCGTATGCACCACCGAGAACACGAACTTTGTTCCAAAGGTAACTTGCATACAAGATTTTTGCAACAACTCTCCAACTGCCTTTCATTTCAAAGCCAAGTTGTTTTGTGTCAAAGCCCAATGCGTTGTATTGAACTTGTGCAGGGCAACCAAAAGCTTCATTTTTTGCCGTGGGTTGCACCGTCCAAACAAGGTCGCAAGATTTTTCAAACAAGCGCTTTTCAAATGCGCCAATATGTTTTTCCACTTGGTCCTTTACGTCTTGCAAACCACAAACGGTTACCATCAAATTGTCTTTGGAGAAGATTTTTTGGCAAATATTTGTCAATTTTTCAACGATATCGGATGCATTGTTGTCAAAATCTGCCAACAATTTTTGTACAAACAAGGTGTAGCCAACGCCCTTTGCCAAGTCGGCACAGTATCCGTTTTTGCTGTAATAGGATGAAACGCGACGAACCGACCAGGCGTGTCCGGCGTTCATTGCCATCATCTTTGTGCGGTTGACTTCCATTGCAAGAATTTGTTTAATTCTTTCAACGTTGTCAAACTTGGAAGAGGCGACTTCGCCAATCAAATCAAATGCGTCTTTTACCTTTTCTTGTGTGCAAGAAGTTGCCACTTCAAAAACAGGAGAAAAGTCGCCGTTTTTGTGTCCGTAGAAGTTGGCCGTTGCAGAAATGCCACCTGTTGCAATGTCAATTTCGTTTGTCAATTGCAAGAAGTTGTATTTTTGAGTGTCCACTTTTGTCAACAATGCCGAAAGCAAACCGACGTAGGGCAAAAGTTCAACTTCAACCTTTTTCAACGAGAAGTGGAAGTGAACGTAGGCAATTCCATTGGAGAAGTGATCCAACCACAAAAGTTTGTCGTTTACTTTGTTGAAGTGATAAGAAGTTGCTTTTTTGTCAATTTCATCCACTTTCAATCTGGGGATGGAGTTGAGTGCTTCTTGTGTGTCGGGAGTGCTTTGTTTTGTTTTGAGTGCTTTCAAATCTGCCAAAATTTCATCAAGTTGTTCTTTGGACAAACTTTCTTTGAATTTTGCCAATTGTTCAGCTTCTTTTTGTGCCTTTAATTGAGACAAACCTTTTTTGGGGTGCAAAACTGTCAAAGTGGAGTGGTTGCAATCAATAATGCAATCTTTCAACAATTTTTCAAACCAACCTTCTTTGGAAAGTTTTCTCAATTTTTCAATGTAGTCGTCATAGGTAAGAGCATCAATGGGGTCCAAATCAAACAAAACCGCGTTGTTGACGGTGTGGGTGATCATAATGCCTTTGGAAAAACCAAAGCCACGGCCTTCTTTCAATGCAAATTCTTCTTGGTTGAGGGATGCCAACAAAAGTTTTTCATCAATACCTTTTGCAAGATTTTCCAAGCAATTGTTGACGATTTCAACAAATTTTTCCCAATTTTCTTCATTGCAACCTTCTGCAATGATGGAAAATACAGGTTGCAAGGAATAGTCGTCAAAACTGATGGAAACGTTTTGAGCAATGCCCGATTGCAAAATTGCATTTTTCAAAGGAGAAGCATCACTGGACAACATTCTAGAAATGATGGACATACTTCTTGTCAAAAGTGAGTCGCTTACGTGGCCACAAACGTAGTCCAAACTGAACATTGCTTTTGTTTTTTCGTCTTCTGTGGGTGCAATTTCGTATTCGGTATCAACTTTTACAAGTTTGCCAATGGGTTTTGTGGGTACGATGCGTTCGGCATCCACCTTTTCAAAACGGTCAAAATAACTGTCCACCAAGCCGAGCAAGGATTGTTCGTCCAAATCGCCATACAAACATACAACAGAGTTGGAAGGTTGATAGTATTTGTCGTGGAAAGCACAAAAATCTTGTTGTGTCAAGTTGGGAATTGCTTGGGGAACGCCACCGGAACATACGCCGTAAACGTTGTCAAACAACTTGGAAGAAGATGCCAAGTTGATTACACGGTGAGGGTGAGCAAATGCGCCCTTCATTTCGTTGTAAACGACACCGTTGTAGGACAATTTTTCGCCGTCATATTCATAGTGCCAACCTTCTTGTTTCAAGATGAGGGGATCTTTTTTGAGATTAGGGTAAAAAACTGCATCCAAATATACGCCCACTTGGTTGTAGAAATCTTTGTCGTTGGTACTTGCAATGGGGTACATTGTTTTGTCGGAGAAAGTTTCTGCGTTCAAAAAGCTGTTGAGACTGCCTTTCAAAAGTTCCACAAAAGGTTCTTTGGTGGGGTATTTTTCACTGCCACACAAAACGCTGTGCTCCAAAATGTGGGGAACACCCGTGTCGTTTTGGGGAAGTGTTCTAAAAGCAATGTTAAAGGCTTTTTCTTTGTCGTCGTTTTTAACAACGACAACTTGACCGTTAGTCTTTGAGTGAGAATAAATTTTTACAGTTCCGTTTACTTCTTTAACGTACTGTTCTTTTTGTAAAACAAATGATTTCATATGTATTACCGCCTTTTTAAAATTATTTTAGATTATACAACTACAATATCTATATGTCAAACTGTAAAATTGCCAAAATTTTTCAAAGGAAGGTCGCACAAGGTATATGCGCCAAAGGCTTTTTTGTGATACATATCCAAAGCCAAAGGTATCGAATTAAACATTATGGTGGCAGTAAACAACGGGTTGTCTTGCATGGAAAAAGACAAGTGTCCTTTGTGGTAGGTGTTTTCAAACCAAACTTTGCCTTGATGGGAAAAATCTTTTTTTATCAAATCCATTTGTTTCTTGTCGACAAAAACGACGTTGGTCTCCAACCCCGAAAAGTAGTGGGGAATATTTTTGATTTCTTGTTCGATTTTCTTTTTGTCGCCATTTGCCAAAACAAAAACTTGCCTTACGTGTCCAATGGAAGTGGGAATTGTCCATGAAACTCCGTCAACCACTCCGTCAACGTTTCTTACTGCGTTGCTGTGACCACAAGAAGTGCCTTTTCCCCAACTTGTTTCCACCTTGCCCAACGGCAAAAACAACTTTCGTGCCACGTCAAAGATGCCAGGGTCCCACCCACAACCACACAAGGCTACCTTATTGTGTTCAACTGCGGTCAGTTGTTGAAGTGCTTTAAAGTTGTCAAAGTTGTCTGTATCGTCAAAACAATCAATGGTGCAAGTTGTTTTCAAAAACTCTTTTGCAAGGCTGGGCAGTTGATTGTGAGAGGACAATCCCAACAAGACGCAATCTACTTTTTCTGCTTGTTCAATTTGGTCATAGGTGTACGTTTTTTCCTCAACGTTAAGTTTACGCGAGGAAAAAAGGTGGCTCAAACGAACGTTTGGCTGATTTTTCGCCAATTGATAAAGTGCTTTTCCAACGTTGCCAAAACCGGCAATTGCAATGTTAATCATAAAAAACCTCAAAATATAATATGTATTTAGGCATAAGGACTTGTTTAATTGAAGAATTTTGGACAAAGTACTTTATTTTTTTTGTAAAGTGTTGTAAACTAGACGTACAAAAAAGGATGGCGAAAAGATGGTTGAACAAATTATTCAATTTTTTCAAAATATTGATGCAACAAAAATAGCAACTGCAATTACATTGTGGTTTGTGCTTTTTTGCAGTTTTTCTTACGCAAAAAAGGCAAACATGGTTTGGCTTGCAATTTTTGAAACACTCGTCATTTTTGCAGTGTTTGGTTTGTCTTTTTTGAATCCCGTTCATTTTGACGTTCTTGTTTACATTGTCTTGTTGGCAATTGTTTTGTGCAACGTTTCGTTGCTCACGCCAGAAATTAGACACGATTTGTTCAAGCTTACGAGAAAGCAGTCCAACATCCCCCAAGTTATGGGTGACGTTTTGACGGAAGATCTCAACGAAATGGTGGAAGCAATCACAAAAACTTGCCAAGACCTTTCAAAAAACGACGTGGGCGCACTCATTGTTATTGCAGACAGTTTGCCCGACAGCATTTTGGACAGTGGTACGCGCATCAATGCAGACGTATCAGCCGAGTTGTTGGAAGCATTGTTCTATCCAAAAGCACCCTTGCACGATGGTGCAGTCATCATTTCAGGCAACAAAATCATTGCAGCAGGTTGCTACCTTCCCTTGACACAAACTTTGGCATTGCCCAAGGAATTGGGAACACGTCACCGTGCAGCATTGGGTATTTGCGAAACCGACCCTGCATTGACGGCAATTGTTGTCAGCGAAGAAACAGGTATCATTTCTGCAATGCACGATGGCAAAATCAAAAGATATCTTGACGTGGAAACCTTGGAAATGGTTTTGCACTTTGCAGTTGGTTTGGCAGAACCGGACGAAGAACAAATTATTTGGGGGGAATAGACCATGAACAATCAACCAGAAAGACCTTCATTTGGACAAGTATTGTACAAAATTTTCATCAAAAATTTCCCTTTGAGAATACTTGCTTTTTTGGGAGCAGTGGCAATTACAATTTTGTTGTACACAATCTAACACGATTTCAAAAACACGGTACTTTTGTGCCGTGTTTTTTTATGCAATAAAACAATTTTTTGCATAAAACAGTATTTGTGATAGTTTCCAAATTTGGTGGTACTGCAATTTCGCCACGTAATCTAAAAAGAGTAAAAGAAATTATAGAAAAGTCATCCAGCCGTTTGGTCGTTGTGTCTGCCGTAGGCAAAAGTCACGAAAAAGACGTAAAAACCACCGATTTACTCGTTGATTTTCACAACACCAACGACGTAAAATATTGGAAAAAGGTATGCGAAAAATACAAAGAACTTGTGTCGCACAACCAAATTGACGTTGACGTTGACCAACTTTTAGTTGATGCCTTCAATCGAATAAAAGAACACAAAAGTTTTGATTACACTCTGTCTGTTGGCGAAGAATTGTCTGCAAAAATCGTTGCAAAATTTTTGAATTTTGACTACTTGGAAGCAGAAGATTTGGTAATTTTTGACAACGTCTTGTCCATTGGCAAAAGTGCAAAAAAGTTGAAAAATGCCTTCAAAAAGGTGCAAAAAGGAGCAATTTTGGGTGGTTTTTATGGTGGAAGCAAATTTGGGCGAAAGGTGTTGGAACGTGGAGGCAGTGACGTAACGGCGTCCCTTTGTGCCAACGTTTTTGATGCGCGCCTTATAAATTACGTGGACGTTTTGGGTTTTTGTATGGCTAGTCCAAAAGACGTTTTTTGTCCAAAAACAATTGACTGTATCAGTTTTGACGATGCCATTGTTTTGTGCAAAAACGGAGCAACCGTCTTGCATCCATATTGCATCAGTTTGCTCAAAAAGAAGAACCTTTGTTTAGAAGTGAAAAGTTTTTACAACCTTCATCACAACGGAACGCTCGTTTCCAATCAAAGTGCCCCTCAACGCCTTTTGGGGTTGTCGGCAAAAAGGGTGGGAGATAAGACGGTGGCAAAGGTGGTGTTTTCCTATTTGCCCAACGTCGCACTTAAACGACTTGCCAAAACAAAACTAAATTTTGAAAGGGCAAAAGTTGAAGCAAATTGCCTAACCATTTATTGTGAGCAAGAACCCAAAAAGGTTGTCAATCTTTTGTACGATACTTTTGCAGTTGACACTTAGAGTTGCTTTGTTGTAAAATATCGGTATGAAAAGAGTAATTATCGGTGGTGGCGCATCCGGTTTGATGTCGGCAGTCATCAGTGCAAAAAACAACGTTGAAACGATTTTAATTGAAAAGAATGCTCGTGTGGGAAAGAAACTTTCGCAAACGGGCAATGGAAAATGCAATCTTGCCAACGACAATATGACGTTGGGTTGTTTCAATGATTCCAAGTTGGTGCAACGTTTGATGAAACTCTATCCCACAACAAGAGTTTTGGAAATTTTGAACCACGAGTTGGGCTTACACACCTTTTCAGACAACTTTGGCAGAGTCTATCCCATCAGTGAAAATGCAAATTCAGTCGTGGATTGTTTTAGAAAAGCGTGCGAAAAATATGGGGTCAAGACGGTTTTTGACGTGGCAATTTCCATTGAAAAAGCTCACAATGGTTTTGTCGTTCATTGTCAAGAAAACGACGTGTTTTGCAATGAAGTTGTGGTGGCATCAGGGTTGCTTGCGCAAGCAAAAAATCAAAACGTACTTTTAAGTGACTACCAAACGGAACTTTACCCCTCTCTTGTACCAATTACCGTCAAAAATCCCGACAAATCTTTGGACGGACTTCGTCAAAAATGCCTTGTTACACTTTTTAAGGATGGCAAAAAGGTTTACCAAGAAAAGGGCGAAGTGTTGTTTAGACAGTACGGTCTGTCCGGTGTTTGCATTTTCAACTGCTCTGCATACGTTGCCAGAAGCAAGGTGCAAAAGGAAAATGCAAAGTTCAAAATTGTTTTGGATTTGTTGCCAACGATTGACCAAAAGGAAATTTTAACGATTGCAAACGGCCGTCAAAACAGCATCAAAGACGATTGGTTTTTGGGCATTTTGTCCAACAAACTTGCCTGTCACGTTGCAAAGCAATCAAAAGACGTTTTTTCAGCTTTCCAATTGGCAAAAAATTTGCCTTTTGAAGTGGTGGATACACTTGGCTTTGAATTTGCACAAGCAACGTCGGGTGGCATTGAAGAAAAGCATCTTGACGACAACTTAACTTTGCCCAACGGAATAAAAGTCTGTGGCGAAATCATCAACGTTGACGGACTGTGTGGTGGCAACAATCTTTGGTTTGCCTTTGCAACAGGACACTTGGTTTCAAACAACTAACTAAAAATCAAAAACCTTCAAGCAAACTGCTTGAAGGTTTTTTAATTTGGGCAACTGTTTCAAAAATGAACACCTTCATTTTGAATGAAAAAACTTTCCTTTTGCTAAGTTTAATATTTTGACAAATTTGCAATATTTTGTTATTTTTAAGCCAAAAGTACTGCAATATCTATATTTTACTAGTGTGTTACTAGTTTTGTTCAAAAATAAACAAAATAACAAATTATTTTACAAAAAGCCCATATTTTGACTTTACATTTCTATTTTTTATGCTATATTTATAATATCTTACTAGTTTTACGTTGGAGCAATGTACAATGACCATTTCTCAATGCTACGAAATGCTTGGTGGCGACTATCAACAAGCAATTTCCCGTTTTCAAATTGAAAGACTTGTCGTCAAGTTTGCCGTTATGTTCAAACAAGACGAAAGTTTTGTCAGCTTGAAAAAAGCATTGCAAGAAAAAAACGCGGAAGAGGCGTTTAGACAAGCTCACACCTTGAAGG
>JAFQWS010000104.1 GCA_017407305.1 Clostridia bacterium | reverse complement strand
CTTCGCCACTTTTTTGTTGGTCGTTGAGTTCCTTTGCTCTTTTAGATACTGCACAGCACAATGCGTATTTGTTGCCTGCAAGTTTCGTAAGTTCATCAATAGGGGGTTGGTTAATCATATTTTTGCTCCTTATTTTTTGAGAATATCCATAATTTCGCCTACTGCACGTTCCAAAGAATCGTTCAAAATGCAATAGTCATATTTGTTTTTTTGTGCCAATTCCAAACGGCTTCTTGCCATACGGATTTGAATTTTTTCTTCCGTTTCGGTACCACGCTTTTTAAGCCTGTCATACAAGGCTTGTTCGCTGGGTGCTTCCACGAAAAACAGCATACTATCGGGGAAATTTTGTTTTACTTGCAATGCGCCTTTGACGTCAATTTCCAAAATGACGTCTTTGCCAAATTTGAGCATGTCTTCTACGAATTTTCTGGGCGTACCATAAAAATGTTCGAAATGATGGTCGTATTCCAACAATTCGTTGTTTTGCACCATCGAAAGAAATTCGGCTTGGGAAACAAACAGATAACTTCTGTTCTTTTGTTCGTTTGTTCTGGGAGGTCTTGTTGTGACCGAACGTGACACAATGAGTTCGGGCATTCGTTTGATAAGTTCGTAACAAATGGTGCCTTTGCCTGCGCCACTAGGTCCTGAAATAATGATGAGTCTTCCTTTGTTTGCCATGATGATTCCCCTGATATTTATTTGATGTGCTGTTATTCTACGTTTTGAATTTGCTCGCGCAATTTTTCAATTTCGTTTTTGACTTTTAATGCCACGTCGGTCAAGCCAACGTTTCCCGATTTGGAACAAATTGTGTTGGTTTCACGATTGAGTTCTTGAATCAAAAAGTCCAACTTTCTGCCTGCAGTTTGTTCCTTGATGAGATTTCTGCAATGCTCAATATGTGCAAAAAGACGAGCAATCTCTTCATCAATGTTGCTTTTGTCGGCATAAAATGCCACTTCGTTTAATAAACGTTGTTGGTCGATTTCCACGTTGGACAAAACTTCTTTGATGCGTGCTTCAATTTTTGCACGAAAATCTTGCACTACGCAAGGTGCAAATTCTTTGATTTGCAAAGCGTACTTTTCAATGTTGTCCACGTGATTGGAAATGACTTTTTCCAATCTGTCACCTTCTGCTTGGCGCATTTTGTTGAGACTTTGACAAGCCTCTGTCAATGCCGTTTTGAGCAAGGTGGCAATTTCTTCAACGTCGTCTTCTTGTTCTTCCACAACAATGACGTCGTTGGTGCGCATAAGATGAACAAGACCAAAATCATTTTTGAGGTCAAATTCTTCTTCCAATTTTTTGGCTGCGTCCAAATAACTTTTTGCCAAACCTAAATCTACGCTTATTTTCTTTTTTTCGTCTGCGTTGACCGTGTAGTTGATAAATACGTCCACGTGTCCACGAGACACAAATTTGCCAATCGTTTCTTTGATAAGACTGTCGTATGCGATAAAAGAGCGAGGCATTTTTGTGGAAATATCCAAAAAACGATGGTTTACGCTTTTGAGTTCTACGACAATTTCTCTTGATTGACTGCTTGATACGGCTTTGCCGTAACCTGTCATACTAATCAATTTTATTCACTTCCCAAATTTATTAATCTGAGTGGCACACAAAAAAAAACACTCGCCACTTTGATTTCCAATTATTATAACACAAAGTCTTGTGATTTTCAACCATTGAGCAAACTTTCAAAAGTTTTTTCGTCGATTATTTTTATACCAAGTTTTTGTGCTTTTTCCAATTTGCTTCCTGCATCTTGACCTGCAACAACCAAATTGACCGATTTTGACACACTGGATGCAATTTCGCCACCATTTTGTTCAATAAGTTTGCTTGCTTGTCCTCGTGTGTAGTTTTGAAGGCTACCTGTCAAAACAACTTTGAGTCCGTCGAAATTACCTGTCTTTTTTTCTTGAACGACAACGTCGACACCCAAAGAGAAAAGTTGGTCTATGGTTGACAAATTGTTGTCATCTTGAAAATATCGAACGACGTTGTCTGCAACAATTTCGCCAATGCCGTCAATGGACAAAAGTTCCATTTGCGTTGTGTTTTTGAGATTTTCAAAAGTTTGGAATTTCTTTGCCAAATCTTTTGCAGTAACGGTGCCAATGCCGTCAATTCCCAATGCAAAAATAAACTTATCCAAAGGTATGTTTTTGGCATTTTTTAACGCATTTACGACGTTTTGTGCCTTTTTTTCTTGAAATCCTTCCAATTGGAGCAGTTGATTTTCTTGCAATTTGTAAAGGTCGGAAATCGTTTTGACAAGTCCACAATCTACCAATTGACCGATGGTTTTATCCGACAATCCGTCCACGTCACAGGCAGATTTTGAGCAATAATGGGCAATTCGTGCCACAATTTGAGGTCGGCAACCAAGTGTGTTGGGACAGAAAATGTGTGCACCATATTGATAAAGTTCACTGCCACAACTAGGGCAATGGGTGGGTTTTTCAATTTTTTGAGAATTTTCCTTTTCACTTGCCAAACCCAACACTTCGGGGATGACGTCGTTGCTTCGTCTGACGAACACTTCGGCGTTGACCTTAAGACGTTTTCTTTCAATATCGTCAAAGTTGTTGAGTGTTGCACGTTGAATTGTTGCACCACAAAGTTGAACGGGTTTCAAAATGCCAATGGGGGTGATTTTTCCTGTACGTCCCACTTGCCACTCGACCTGCTTCAATTCCGTTTGCACTTGTTCTGCAT
>JAFQWS010000103.1 GCA_017407305.1 Clostridia bacterium | reverse complement strand
GGGCCAAATATTGTTTTGCATAATGGTGGGCCTTCAGGGACTTGAACCCCGGACCAATCGGTTATGAGCCGACCGCTCTGACCAACTGAGCTAAAGGCCCTTATTTTTTTCGCATCTTTTGAATATGCTTACCGATATAATTAATTCCAATGCATTATCTCAGCTTGTCTAATATACTTTATTTGAAAGAAAATGTCAACAAAATAATATTATTTTATTGCAAAAAAATACTAAAATTTTATGCTTTTTTCAATTGCTTTTTTAATGCAGTCCAACATATTACCATACTATATATTATATAGCGCCAAAAACGTTGATTGCAACAAAAAAAACGCAAACGGTTGAGTTTGCGTTTTTTGTAATTTTAAATAGCTTATTCCAATGCCAAAATATAGTAGTACAAAGGTTGACCACCATATTGCAACATAACGTCGCAATCGGGATGTGCTTCTTGCACTTTTTCGGAAAATGCAATTGCATCTTCTTCTTTGACGTCTTTGCCATAGTACAACGTGATGACTTGGTGAGAAGATTTTTTAATTTTCTTAATTAAATTGAATGTTACTTCAACCAAATCTTTACCACTGGTCAAAATCTTTTTGTTGTCCAAACCAATGATATCACCTTTGGAAATGTGAAATTTGTCAACTTCGGTGTCACGAACTGCATATGTAACTTCGCCGTTGGTAACTGCAGAAAGCGAGGACATCATTGCTTCCAAGTTTTCCGTAACGTCTGCTTCGGGGTTGTAGTTGAGAACTGCATTGAGGCCTTGGGGAACGTTTCTTGTAGGAACAACGTAAATGTTGCGTTTGGAAACCAAAGAACGGCATTGTTCTGCTGCCAAAATGATGTTTTTGTTGTTGGGCAAAATAATGACGTTTTCTGCATTGATTTTTCTTACTGCACTGGCAATGTCTTCTGCAGAAGGGTTCATTGTTTGACCACCCTCAATAACTTGATCAACAAGCAAATCTTTGAAAATCGCACTGAAACCTTCGCCTGCGCAAACTGCCAACAAACCAATGGGCTTTCTGTTTGCTTCGTATTGAGCACGAAGTTGTCTGTTTTGTTCCATCATGTTGTCAATTTTGATTTTGTCAACTTCGCCCAAAGTAAGTGCTTTTGCAATAACTTTGCCCGGATTGTTGGTGTGGACGTGAACTTTTACCAAATTCAAGTCACCAATGCAAATGACACTGTCGCCCATTTCATTGAGATAATCTCTCAATTTGTCAATGTCGGTCAACGTTGTCTTTTTGAGCATGTTGATGATAAAAAATTCCGTGCAGTAGCCAAAGGTCAAATCACCCAAAGATTCGTAGTCCAACATTTCCATGTGGTCGTCTTGTTGAACTGTTTGGGATGCTTGAGCAAAAGATTCGTCAACAATGATTTCTTGATCCAAATAACCTGCCAAAAGGCCTTTGAAAATGTAAACCAAACCTTGACCACCACTGTCAACGACACCGGCACTCTTCAAAACGGGAAGTAATTGAGGTGTCATTTCCAAAACTTCTTGGCTTCTGTCGATGATTTTGTTCAAGAATTTTTCAAAGTTGTTTTCTGTACGTGAACAGTCGGTCGCGTATTCGGCAGTCAAACGAATAACTGTCAAAATTGTACCTTCTTGAGGTTTAGAAACGGCAGAATAGGCTGTTTCGGCACCACTGCACAATGCCTTTGCAAAGCGTTTTGTATCAACGCCATCCAAGTTGGCAAGAGAGGTTGCAAAACCTTTCAAAATTTGGGAAAGAATAACGCCACTGTTGCCACGTGCACCACTGAGTGCACCGTGAGAAACTTTTTCGGCGAGTTGTTTCATTGTTGTAACGTCACCCGTGTTGAGTTCACGAATTGCAGATGCCATTGTCAAAGACATGTTGGTACCCGTATCGCCATCGGGAACAGGGAAAACGTTGAGTTGGTCAACGTATGCTTTGTTTGCTTGAAGGGCTTTACCGCCAGAAATGATCATGCGTTTCAAAACTGCGGGCAATACCCAAGTAGCATTTGAACGTGCTGCTGCCATATATATAAATTCTCCTGAATATCAAAAATTAAAGTCTTACTCCGACAACGTGAACGTCAATGTTGGCGACGATCATGCCGGTAAATCTTTCCAATCCGTATTTGACCGTGCTTTTGAGTGATGCTGCAACGGCAGGGATAGGAAGTCCGTATTTGAACACGACAAAAAGGTCGACGTAAATTCTGTCGCCCTTTGTGAATACGCGTACACCACGGCTTTTGCTGTGTTGTTTGAAGAGGTCGCTGATGGTGTCGCCAAAACTTGTGGGGACTTTGTCAACAACGCCATAACACTTTACAGCAAGATGACCAGCCAAAGACGCAATGACGTCTTCAGCAACTGTAATTGTTCCATAAGAGTTGTTTGTCTTTAATGCCATAGTCGTGTTTCCTTTTTTATGCCTACATTTTACTACATTTGAAAGTATTTTTCAAGTGATTATAAATATTTTAGTGCAAGATTTATCTAATTTAACAAAAATAGTTGCATTTTTGTTGTATTTTAGTTGATTATTTTTTATTTTGGTGCTAGAATATGCAAGGTATTCAACAAGACACGGAGGTGTAAAAATGTCTAAAGTATGCTACATTTGCGGAAAAGCAAAAATGTCGGGCAATCACGTGAGCCACTCCAACAGAAAAACCCCTAGAACATACAGCGCAAACCTTATCAAAACAGATATTTGCGATGAAAAGGGTCGTGTTTCCACAGAATACGTTTGTGCTCGCTGCCTTCGTACAATTAAAAAACACGAACAAGAACAATAAGCTTTTCAATGCAAACCGATGCAACCGCATCGGTTTTTTTATTGTAAAAAAACACTACTTTTGAAAATTTGACGTATTTGCAACTAATAACAAATTTATTTGTAATAAACAAATTTCAAAAACCTATTGCAAAATAAATTTTAGTTTGTTAAACTTATTTAGTAAGAATATAACTAAAGAGGCTTTTTATGAGTATTATTTCTTCAATTGGCACACTTACCACTTGGTACGGAGCATGGGAACAAAACTTTATTTTGTTCTTGCAAAACCTCGGTGGCGAAGGCAGTTTTATTTACTATCTTTTCCAATTTATCACTTTGTTTGGCGAAGAAATGTTGATGATTGCAATCTTGGGAACCTTGTACTGGGGCATCAACAAAAAACGAGCCGAAAAAATCGGTTTTGTACTGCTTTTCTCCTGCACCGTCAACCCTATGATTAAAAACGCTTTTGCCCGAGAAAGACCTTTCAACTGCCCCGAAACAGGTGTTCAAAACTTCAAAGACGTGGACGGATTTTCTTTCCCCTCGGGACACTCTTCCAACTCCTCTTCTTTGTACCTTGCAACGGCATACGAATATCGTGAAAAGAAATTTGCTTGGCTTTGGATTTTTGCCATTGTCGTTCCTATTTTGGTTGCACTTTCACGCAGTTATTTGGGCGCACACTGGCCCACAGACACCATTGCAGGCCTTGCACTTGGCGCAATTTGTGCTTTTGGCGTACTTTTCCTTTTGGACAAAATTGCCAACAAATATTGGTTGTATATCGGCGCTTGTGTACTTTGCTTGTTGGGCGTAATTTGGTGCAGAACGGACGACTACTTCATGTCAATGGGTATGTTGTTGGGATTTGTTGCCGGCATCATCTTTGAAGAAAAATTCGTAGGTTTTGAAAACACAAAAACTTGGTGGAAAATTCTGTTGAGAGTAGTTGGTGGCGTTGCCATCTACTTTGTAGTCAACGAACTGTTAAAACTTTCCTTGGGTTGGGCAATTGATTTGGAACAACTTTACGCACCTCAATTTGCATTTAGACTTGTTCGCTATGCAATCATCATTTTCCTTTTGATTGGCGTATATCCTTGGTGCTTTGCACCCGTTGAAAAATGGTTGGATTGCCTTTTTGCAAAGAAAGAAAAATAATTTAAACAAATAAAGACCGACAATCTTTGTCGGTCTTTTTATTTGCAAATTTTTTTATGAAACAACAATTTTACAAGGGCACTCAATGGTTTGGGCAATTTGCAACAAAGAATTTTCACTTTCACAAAAACAACTCCTGACAATACATTATATGCCAAATGCAGTTTTGTGTTAAAAAAGGTCTTGGATATCCAAGACCTTTAATTTTCTTATTTACCGCGCAATGCAGAAATGATTGAGGCTCTGTCGTCACTTTTGAAAACGGTGCTTCCCGATACAATGGAATTTGCTCCTGCATCAATGACCGATTGGACGTTTTCCAAATTGATACCACCATCAACTTGCAAAATAAGTTGAGGGCATTTTTCTCTCAACGTTGCCAATTTGGGCAAGGCAGAGGGCAAAAACTTTTGTCCACCCCAACCCGGTTCAACCGACATAATCAACACCATATCCACGTCGTCCAAATAGGGAAAAACACTTTCCACAGGTGTGTTGGGTTTGATGGAAATACCGCATTTGACACCACGATCTTTTATATGCTTGATAAGTGATGCACTATCTTTGCATGCTTCTAGGTGGAAGGTGACAAAATCTGCACCTGCATCGATGTAATCGTCCACAAACAATTCGGGTGTTTCAATCATAAGGTGAACGTCCACCACGATATCAACTGCCTTTCTAATTTTTGCAACCGTTTCGTGATTGAAGGTTGTATTGTTTACAAACTTTCCGTCCATAACGTCACAATGCACCCAATCTGCACCACATTGTTGCAAGGAAAGACTTTCTAAATCTAATTTTGAGAAATCTGCTGACAAAATTGAGGGACTGACTAAAATCTTATTCATTTGTTGCTCCTTTTTCATTGATGTATCTTCTTCTAAGTTGGCCACAAGCACCGTCTATGTCTGCGCCCATTTGTCGTCTGAGTGTCGCTGACATCCCCATCTTTTCCAACCAAGCCAAAAATTTCTTTGCGTGGTCGGTGTCGGTTGCCAAAAGCTTTCGTTCTTTTACTGCGTTCAATCTAATGAGGTTGACGTGTACCGACATACCTGAAAGCAATTGTTTCAATTTGAGTGCATCCGAATAGTTATCGTTTACTCCGTCAATAAGGGTATATTCCACAATGACGCGTCTTTTTGTTTTATTGAAATAGTATCTCAAGGCATCTACTGCTTGATGAATGCTCCATTGTTTTGTGATAGGCATAATTTCCGTTCTCTTTTCCGTGTCCGCCGAGTGCAAACTCAACGTCATATTGACGGAAAAATCTTCGTCGGCAAATTGCTTCATTTTGTCGGCAAGGCCACAGGTGGACAAAGACACGTTGCGTTGAGAAAAACCAAGTCCGTTTGTATCAAACAACAAATGCAAAAACTTGACAACGTTGTCGTAATTGTCCAAAGGCTCACCACTTCCCATCAACACCACGTTGGTGACGTTTCTAACACCCTTTGTCAAGGCGTTGACCGCCACCACTTGCCCCAAAATTTCTCCGGCGGACAAGTTTCTTACCAAACCGTCCAAGGTGCTGGCGCAAAATTTACAACCCATACGACATCCCACTTGAGTTGATACGCACAAAGTATTGCCATAGTTGTATTTCATCAAAACGCCTTCCACCAAGTTTCCGTCGTGAAGTTGGAACAACATTTTTTCCGTTCCGTCCTTTTTAGATGTTGCCGTGTGGATGATTTTTACACTTTGAGCTATGCAATTTTCCTTCAACTTTTCTCTCAATGCTTTGTTGACGTTGGTCATTTGGTCAAAGTCGGCCCCCTTTGAAAGCCAACCGTAAATTTGTAATCCAACAAATTTTTGACAACCATACTCCGTCAAATACTGAGTTAGTTCAGCTAAATTGAAATCTTGTAAAATAATCATTTTGTTTTTACCATACGCGCCACGAAAAAGCCTTGTGTAAAGTCTTTGTGAGGCAAAAATTGATACGTTCCGTCATTGACTTTGTCAATGGGCAGTTTTTCAAGTTGAAAGTCGGGGTTTTCTGCCAAAAATCTTTTTACGTTGTCAACGTTTTCGTTTTTAAAAACGGAACAGGTGGAATATACCAAAACACCACCTTTTTTGACGTATTGAGAGCAGTTTTTCAAAATTTCTCGTTGTGTCAAAATAAGTTCGTGCAAATGAGCGTTTTCTCTGAACAATTTGATGTCGGGGTGATTGTCCAAAACACCAAAACCCGAGCAAGGTACGTCGCACAAGACGTAATCAAACTTGTTCAAAAATTCTTCATTTGTTTTGGTGGAGTCCAAAACGTGCGTTTCAATTTCCACGCCCATACGATTGGCGTATTCATTTATTAAATTTACACGGTGGGGGTACAAATCACACGCCACCACGTCTGCTTTTTTGTTGAGTGTTTTAAGATACACTGCCTTGCCACCCGGTGCCGAGCAACAATCCAAAATGGAAACCTTGCCACTTGTATTTAGTGCATGACAAACGTACATAGAGGAGGTTGATTGCACTGTGTAGTATTTTGTGTCCACTTCAAGTTTGCCGGAAATGGAAAAACAATTTTCAAAATGACCTTGTTTGTAATCGGCTTTTAAGTCAATTAAAAGTTTTTCAAAGTCTTTTGTTGAAATCAAATTTGTGTTGACACGGCAGTTGTTTTGTTTGGGTAATTGATAGGAAATTATCTCCTTTGCCACGTCTTTGCCATAATCTTTGATAAGTTTTTTCAATGCCCAAAGTGGATAAGAATATTTTACCGACAACGCTTCCAATTCATCTTGGGGATATTCAATTCCTTCTTGCAACGACTTTGCAATGGATTTCAAAGTTGCGTTGACAAAACCAACAAGTTGGCGTTTTTTGGTAACTTTTACCAATTCCACCACGTCATTGACAACTGCATAGACGGGCATTGACAAATATTTAAGTATGTAAGTACCCATTTTTAGGTACAATTTGAGTTTGGGTTTGGCTTTTTGGCAATGCAAATTGACGATATAATCCAATTCTATATCGCAATCAAGCACTCCATATACAATTTTTGTAACAAGCGCTTTGTCCTTGGCATTTGCAAACAACAAAGTTCTGTTCAACTCTTGCGTTGAAAAGGCTTTGTCTGTGTAAATTTTGTCAAGGCAATTGAAACTTGCCAAAAAGGCGTTGTTCATAGAAACATTTCTCCCGCGTTAAATCTTTTTCCGCACAAAAATGCTTTTATATCCAAACATTTACCACCTTCAATTTGCAACGTTTTGATGGACAATGCACCATTTTTGCAGGCAACGACAAGGTTGGATTTGTCGCAAAGTACCACCGACCCACAAGGGGCATCCGTTTGAACGTCGGCAATTGCCGTTGAATAGATTTTCAATCTTTTTCCCATATACGTCGTCCAAGCACAAGGATTGGGGGACAATGCACGAATAAGATTGTGCAACGTTTTTACGTCGGTGTTCCAATCAATTCTTTCTTGTTCGGGGGCAATCTTTTTGGTAAAGGTTGCTTCTTGATGTTGTTGAGGTGTAAAGACGGCTTTGCCTTGCTCAATTAGGTCAAGAGCTTGGACAATTGCCTCTCCACCCAAGGTTGCCATCCTTTCAAAAAGTTGTCCTGAAGTCTCGTTTTCGCCTATTTCAAGTGATTTTTTTAAAAGCATATCGCCTGCATCCACTTCATAGACGGTTTTGAGAATAGTAACGCCTGTCGTATGGAAACCTTGCATAATTGCCGATTGAATTGGAGATGCACCACGCAATTGAGGAAGCAAAGAACCGTGAACGTTGATGATGCCGTTGGGAGCAACGTCAATGACCTTTTGGGACAAAATTTGACCATAGGCTGCCGTTACCATAATGTCGGGAGCAAGGTCTGTCAACGTTTCCACACCATCGCGAGAAATTTTTTCAAATTGGAAAAGGGGCAAACCTTTTTCCAATGCAAATTGCTTTACAGGGCAAAAAATAGTCTTGCCACGATTAGATACTTTGTCCGGTTGGCAAACAACACCAACTATTTGGTGGTTGCTTTGATAGATTGATTGCAAAATTGTTTGAGCAAATTGAGGAGTCCCCAAAAATACAACTTTCATTATTCCCCCCTGTTGTTTACTCGACGAATCATTTTATCGCAAAACAAAATTCCGTCGAGATGGTCAAATTCGTGGAAAAATACACGGGCAAAATAACCTTCAGCGTGGAAAGTCTTTTTCTTGCCATGTCTGTCAAAATATTCAAAATCAATTGTTTCGGGTCGTTCGACAATGCCTCTGAAACCTTCAACCGACAAACAACCTTCGTTGTCGTAGCATTTGCCACTTGTTGCCAAGATTTTGGGATTGATAATTTCAAGAAATTGTTCTTCGTATTCCACAATGACAACTTGTTTCAATACGCCAACTTGCACAGCAGATAAGCCCAAACCTTGCACTCTGTTCAAAGTTTGTTTCATATCGTCTAAAAGTTGCCACAATTTTTCGTCAAAAACTTCAACCGGTTTGCTCTTTTTGCGCAACACCGAGTCGCCCATTTTTACAATGTTTCTAATTGCCACGATTGGCACCTCCTAAGTCTAGGTAACGTCTTGGGGATCTACTTCCACAAAAACTCTTACGTTTTTTCGTTGGACAACGTCGCATACGGCAAAAATTTTGTCTATGACTTGATTGAAATAATCATTGTCCAATTTGAAAAGTATTTGAAAACGGAATTTTCCTTCTGCACGTCTTATTTGACAACGCATTTTGTCCATAAAATAGAAGGCATCGGGGTTTTCCGCTTTGATTTGTTCAAATTTTGATGCGTGAAGGGTAACTTGGTCAATGCAATCTTGTTCATTTTCGCAAGTATACAAAACTCGCACAATGGAAGAAAAGGGCGGGAATTTTGCAACGTCTCTCAACCCAATTTCCTTTTGATAGAAAGACAAATAGTCTTGTCTAGATGCCAACGTCAAGCAATAATGTTGCGGTGTGTACGTTTGCAAGACAACGGAACCTGCCAAAGCATTTCGTCCACTTCTTCCTGCAACCTGCGTCAACAACTGAAAACAACGTTCGTTGGCAAGGTAGTTTTGGCTGTATAAACCAATGTCGGCATCAATAATTCCCACCAACGTTACGTTGGGGAAATCGTGCCCTTTTGCCACCATTTGCGTTCCCACCAAAATTTGTGCCTTTTGGTCGGCAAATTCTTGCAAGATTTTGGTGTAACTTTCTTTTGTGGTGGTTGTGTCACTGTCCATACGCAACAATTTTGCATCGGGAAACAAATTGTTCAAAATATCACAAAGTTGTTGCGTACCAAGTTTTCCTTGTTTGAAAGACTGTTGCCCACAATGAGGACAATGCGTCAATTTTTTGTATGTTTTGTTGCAATAGTGACACTTTAAGGTGTTGCTTTCTTTATGTACCGTCAAAGTCACGTCACAATCTTTGCAACGAGCAACGTAACCGCATTTGGTGCACATCAAAAATGATGAGTAACCACGTCTATTCAAAAACAAAATTGCTTGGTTTCCATTTTTGAGTGTCTCCGCCAATTTATCTTTTAACTTGTTGGAAATGACGGAGTTGTTGCCTTGCAAGATTTCCATGCGCATATCTACAATGTCAACCTTGGGCAAAGGCATCTTGTTGATGCGTGAAGGCAACTGCAACAATTTGTACTCGCCTTTTTGCGCTTTGTAAAAAGTTGTCAAAGAGGGCGTTGCGCTTCCCAAAACCAAAAGAGCATGGTTGAGTTGAGCACGTTTTGTGGCAACTTCTATCGTGCTGTATCTAGGATTGGAATCGGAGTAGTAACTGCTGTCGTGTTCTTCGTCAATGATGATTGCTCCCAAATTGTCCAAGGGGGCAAACACTGCACTTCTTGCACCGATGGCAATCTTTGCTTTGCCTGTTTTGAGTCTTATCCACTCGTCATAACGTTGACCTTTGGACAAGCCCGAGTGCAAAATGGCAACTGTATCGCCAAATCTATCTCTGAACAATCTCAACATGTTGGGTGTCAAGGAAATTTCCGGCACCAACATAATGCAATTTTTGCCCATATCCACCAACTGCTGAATAACGTTCATATAAACTTCCGTTTTTCCACTGCCTGTTACTCCCCACAAAAGGTAACGGCCTTGCTTGTCGGACAAAATTGTGTCCACCACCTTTTGTTGTTGGTCGGTCAATTTGTGTTTATTGCTTTCGCCCACAAGTTGTTGGGCAACGTTTCTCAATACTTCATTGCGATAAATTTCAACAAAGCCTTTCTTTTTTAACGTTTTTAATGCAGACGTGCCAAATTGCTTGTTCAAAAAACTGCACTTTTCTGCTCCTTTTGCCAAATATTGAACAATTTGTCTTTGTTGAGCAAAAGTTTCTTTTATTTGAGGCAAAATGTTTTCGGCACTGTCGGTGAGTTTTGCAAAGTCCATTTCCAATGCTTTAACTTTACCACCACGCATTTCGGAAGGAACAAACAATCTCAACACGTCAACGTAACGAAGATGGTAAGTTTCCTTCATAAAAGTTGCAAGTTGCAACATTTCTTGACTGAGCGCAACAAAATTGTCCAACGTTCCTAAGATTGGTTTTACCTTTTCAATGGGATAATCGGTGGACTGCTTTTGGGCAATAATAAAGCCTTCGGTATTTAAGCCATTGAAGTTTACTTTGACACGTTGTCCAACGGTCAAGTTTTCGTCCGACTTATAATCGAAGACTCTATCCAGTTGTGAAGTGGAAACGTCCACAATCACAGAGTAAATCATAATAACTTTGACACCTCGTCAAGTATGTTTTCGGCAACTTTTTTCTTTGTTTCCAAACCAAATTCTTTAATTTTGTCCTTGTAAACAAAAGTAACTACGTTTGTATCATGATTGAATCCAGCGCCCAGTTGCGTAACGTCGTTCAAAACGACGAAATCGGCATTTTTGCTAAGTAATTTTGCACGAGCATTTTGCAAACAATTGTCCGTTTCGGCGGAAAATGCCACCAAAATGCTGTCGCCTTTGATTTCACCAACAAATTTTGCAATGTCCACAGTTTTTTCAAAGGTGAGAGAAAATTTGCTGTCTTTGATTTTTTTGGGAGCCACGTCCACCTTGTAATCACAAGGGGCTGCCGACATGATGTAAGCATCAACGTCAACTTGGTCTTTTACTGCGTTGAACATTTGCTCGGTTGTTTCCACTTCAATGACGGTTGCGTGGTCGGGCAAGGGTGCTGTGTGTCTGCCTGTAACAAAAACTACTTCTGCGCCACGACTTTTTGCAACGTTGGCAAGTTGCAATCCCATTTTGCCAGAAGAATAGTTGGTCAAAAATCTGACGGGATCAATTTTTGCAATGGTTGCGCCTGAAGTAATGAGAATTTTTTTGCCAACCAAGTCTTGACAAGGCATCAACACCTTTTCAATTTCTTGGTACAAAACTTCCGGTTCGGCAAGTCTGCCACTTCCGTTGTCACCACAAGCCAAAAATCCTTTGTCGCCATCTACCGTCAAAACACCACGTTTTTTCAACGTTTCAATGTTTTCTTGGAAAGATTGACTTTCCAGCATTGCCGTGTTCATTGCAGGGGCAACCATCAAAGGGCATTTTGTTGCCATTGCCGTTGTTGACAACATATCGTCGGCAATTCCGTTGGCAAGCTTACCAATGATGTTGGCAGTTGCAGGAGCAATGACAAAAATGTCGGCTTTTTTTGCAAGGGAAACGTGTTCCACTTCCCATTTGCGTTGTCTATCAAACATATCCGTCGTTACGGGATTGCCTGACAACGTTTCAAACGTTAAAGGGGAAACAAATTCGGCTGCGTGTTTTGTCATAATGACGTCAACGTTTGCACCATTTTTTTTGAGCAAACGCACCAGCGTACAAATTTTGTATACGGCAATGCCACCGGCAATGCCCAATACTACGTTTTTACCTTCTAGTTTCATTATTTAGAAAATTTCATTTCGCCTTCGGCAAGTTCTTTGCTGGCATAAGAAATTGTTTTCAAATCTTGAGAAACTTCGCCACTTTTTTGTTGG
>JAFQWS010000102.1 GCA_017407305.1 Clostridia bacterium | reverse complement strand
GGTCAACACACCTATCGTGTGCTTTCAGTTGCAACAATGTTTGTTGATTGCAAGTTGGAAAAACTTATTTCTTTCATTTTGTCCTTTACCAACGATATGTACGTGGAATCAAAAGATATCATAAAAGATAAAATTGCAAAACACGCTTGTCGTATGGCAATTAAAGGTGGAGAAAGAATTGCCCAATCGGAAATTGATTATATCGTATATACAATGAACACCAACAAAATTGCAACTTGCCCTCATGGCAGACCTTTGGCTGTTCGCATGACCAAATTAGATTTTGAAAAAATGTTCAAAAGGGTGGTCTAATGAAGAGAGTTTTAGGTATTTTGGGATGCACAGGCGTTGGAAAAAGCCAAGTCGCAGTAAAAGTTGCAAAACTTTTGGATGGTTTTGTTGTGTCGGCCGATTCCATGCAAGTATATAAAGGTATGGACATTGGCACGGCAAAAATTACACGTGACGAAATGGATGGTGTAGATCACTTTATGTTGGACGTTGTTGATTGTGATCAACCTTATTCGGCAGTGGAGTACGCAACCGACGTAAAAAAGATTTTGGCAGACAATCCCAATCGCTTACCAATTTTGGCAGGTGGAACAGGATTTTATTTTGACAGTTTGTTTTTGCCTTTTGACTTTGAAAACAACGAGCAAACGTTGAAAGTAAGAGAAGAAATGCAAAAGTTATACCAAAGTGAAGGTAAAGATGCGCTTTTGGAAGTTTTGAAAAATTGCGACGAAAAATCCTATGAAGCTATTGACAAAAACAATATAAAACGTGTCATAAGAGCCATTGAAATTGCCCACAGCGGACAATTGAAAAGTGAGGGCACTCGTTCGTCAAGAAAAGAAATAATGCCAAAAACTTTATTTGTGCTGACCAGACCGCGCCAACACATCGTCAAGGCAATCGAGCAAAGAGTGGACAAAATGTTTGACCTTGGCTTGGTGGAAGAAGTGCGAAAATTGTTTGAAAAATTTAATGACGACAAGTTGCAAAGTTTTCAAGCAATTGGCTACAAAGAAATTATTTCTCACTTTAAAGGCGAATGTACTTTGAGCCAAGCAAAGGAACAAATCAAGATTGCAACACGTCAATATGCCAAACGACAAATGACGTATTTTAGACGTATGGATGCCGAATTTTTGGACGTGGAGCAATTTGAAAATTTGGACCAGGTTGCTCAATATATTGCAAATAAGTACAAAAATATGGACTAACATAAAATATTATGTTAGACATAATAACTAATTTTTACTAAAATTTGTAAATTTTGAAGGAAAATTACTTAAAATGAAACTGAAATCTTATCAAATAATTTCCAATGCAAAACAAAAATTACAAGGTCAATTTGAACGAATTGATAACGTTGCCCTTTCCAATCAACAAAAAGTTTTGGATGCTTTTTTCGAATATGGAATTGAACTTCGACATTTTTATGGCACAACGGGATATGGTTATGATGACGTTGGCAGAGATACTTTGAACAAAGTTTTTGCCAAAGTTTTTGCCACCGACGATGCCATTGTAAGTGCCCGTTTCACTTGTGGAACACATGCAATTTCCACAACCCTTTTTGCATTGCTCAAAGCAGGAGACAAGGCTTTGTCCATTTCCGGCAATGCATATGACTCTTTGCACGGTGTACTTTATGGAAAAGGCAGTTTGGAAGACTTTGGAATTTCCTTTGAAAAGATAGATTTGGTGGACGGCGATTTTGACTTTGATGCAATAAAAAAACATTTGGCAAACAACAAAGTAAAAATGGTGTATATTCAACGTTCACGTGGCTATGAAGATAGAAATGCTTTGTCCATTGAACAAATTGAAAAAGCCTGCGCTTTTGTCAAGACAATTTCTCCCGACACTTTTATTGTTGTGGACAACTGCTATGGCGAGTTTACTGCAACCAAAGAACCCACCGAAGTCGGTGCAGACGTTTGCATTGGCTCACTCATCAAAAATTTGGGTGGTGGAATTGCCC
>JAFQWS010000101.1 GCA_017407305.1 Clostridia bacterium | reverse complement strand
GTTGCCTTGGCGAATTTAGTATAAAAAATTACAAAAAACGACTATTCAATCAGGTTGCCAACTTATTTCATTGTGCTATTATATATGAAATGAGTATTGGCTTCTTTTTAATTTTATTTTAAGAATAAAGTGCTATATTGTTATTAACTTATACGATAGGAGACAACCAGAAATGTTGCAACTTAAAGACATCAAAAAAGAATACTACGTCGCCGACGACGTGGTGCACGCCTTAAAAGGAGTTTCTTTGACTTTCAGAGAAAGCGAATTTGTCTCTATTTTGGGCCCTTCCGGATGTGGCAAGACGACTTTGCTCAACATTATCGGTGGTTTGGACAGATATACAAGTGGCGACCTTGTCATCAACGGAAAATCCACCAAACAATTCAAAGACAAAGATTGGGATGGCTATCGCAACCACAGAATTGGTTTTGTTTTCCAAAGTTACAACCTTATTCCTCACCTTTCCGTTTTGGAAAACGTCGAGTTGGCATTGACCTTGTCGGGCGTATCCAAAGGCGAAAGAAAGAAAAAAGCACAAGCAGTGTTGGAACGTGTTGGTTTGGGTGACAAAATCAACGTCAAACCCAATCAACTTTCCGGCGGACAAATGCAACGTGTTGCCATTGCTCGTGCATTGGTAAATGATCCCGACATTTTACTTGCAGACGAACCTACCGGTGCATTGGACACAACGACAAGCGTGCAAATTTTGGACTTGTTGAAAGAAGTCGCTCAAGAAAAACTTGTCATCATGGTTACGCACAACCCCGACCTTGCCGACGAGTATTCCACACGTATTGTACGTTTGTTGGACGGAGAAATTATTGCCGACTCCAACCCTTACAATCCTCAAACGGAAGAAGTTAAAAAAGTGTCCACCAAAAAAGAAAAGACCAACATGTCTTTCTTTACTGCATTGTCCTTGTCTTTTAAAAACTTGCTCACCAAAAAGGCAAGAACGTTGTTGGTTTCCTTTGCAGGAAGTATCGGCATCATTGGCATTGCACTCATTTTGTCCTTGTCCAACGGTTTTCAACTTTACATTAACCGTGTGCAAGAAGACGCTTTGTCCAACTATCCTGTCACCATTTACAACGAAACGCAAAACCTTGCAGCAATGATGGAAACAATGACGCAAGGTGGCATGGAATACGAATCTTTTCCCGAAGAAGAAGTGGTTTTCCCCACCCCTATTTTGAACAATATGTTGGCGACGTCCACGGTTGGCACAGTTACCAACGACTTGAAGTCTTTCAACGAATATCTTTTGGGCATAGAAGGCCTTGACCAACACATCAACGGCATACAATACGCTTATGATGTGGACGTAAACTTGTTCAAGTGGTACGAAGAATTTGACGAAGACGTTGACGTCAGTTCGTATAGACCGGTCAACTCTTTGGATATGATGTCTTACGTTCCCGGTGGCAACTCCATGGCAGGTTTGTCGTCATTTTTCGACGTATTCACCGAAATGTTGGACAACCAAGAACTTTTGCAAGTGCAATATGACCTTTTGGCAGGCGAGTGGAACGACATAACAAGTCCCAACCAAGCATTGCTTGTCGTCAGCGAATACAACACAATTCCCGACTACGTTTTGTACAATTTGGGTTTGCGCACCAACAACATTACCTATCAATACTACAAGTTTTTGTTGTTAAACGGTTACTTTGAAAGTGTTTTTGGCAATATTCCCATGTTCATCCTTGACCCTGACAACCAATTTGGTTTCTTGGTGTCGGACAATCCTATGTATCCCGACTTTTCTCAAAGGCACATCAATTCGCTCACAGACCAACAAAGGGAAAAGATTATGAACGACCTTTTGGATATGTACTATGACGAAACGGAAAATGAAGAAATTCCCATGGAAGACTTGGTTGGTTTGACCTATCAAGTTTTGCCCACGGCATTGATGTACCAAAACAACTCTGGAGTGTACACCCTTCAACAAACGGACAGCCAATTTGTTCAAGAGCAAATTGAAAACGTCTCAATTCCCCTTGAAATTGTTGGTATCGTGCGTGTAAAAGAAGGAAACGCGTCGGGCAGTTTGGGCAGTGGTGTCAGTTACTCCCCCGCTTTGACAAGAGAAATCATTTCCAAAACGGACAATTCCCCCGTTGTTTTGGCACAAAAGGCTGACGAAACGATTGACGTTACAACAGGTTTGCCTTTTGAAAGCAGTTCAGCAAGTGAAAACTATGATGCTTTTAGCGTTGTCAACTTAGAACATCCCGAGTCCATTTCCATCTTCCCCAAGACTTTCGAAGACAAAGATTATATCGTTGATTTAATTAACCAATACAACAACGACAAAGAAGAAATTGACCAAATTTCCTACACCGACACTTTGGGCATTATGATCTCTTCAATGACAGTCATTTTGAGCGCAATCACCATTGTCTTGACGGCTTTCGTATCCACAAGTTTGGTGGTATCCTCCATCATGATTGGTGTCATCACCTACATTTCTGTTTTGGAAAGAATTAAGGAAATTGGCGTTTTGCGTTCGGTTGGTGCAAGCAAACGCGACATTGCCAACGTATTCAACGCAGAAGCAATCATCATTGGTTTTGTTGCAGGCGTGTTGGGTTTGGGAATAACGTTGCTCATCACAATTCCCGTCAACATCATTGTGAAAAACCTTACAGGTATCGTTGGCGTTGCAACGTTGCCTTGGGTAGGCGGTATCATTTTGGGCGCAATCTCCGTATTGTTGACCTTTATTGCAGGTTTGATTCCCTCCAAAATGGCAGCAAACAAAGATCCCGTCGAAGCCTTGCGCACAGAATAATCTTTTTAAAGGTTATCTAATAAAGCCTTGGTTGGCGTTTTTCTAAAATATTCAATAAAAAAAAGCAAACTCGTTTGAGTTTGCTTTTTTTAAAGTTTTAATTTGTTATTTTTTAACCGTAAGGTTTACAATCCATTTTCCTTTTGCAACAAATTTGTCACCAATAAAGATTTTGATTATGTCGCTTATGTGGGTTATGGAAAACACAAAAGGCAATGCCAATCCCCAACTTGATGCGTTCACACCAAACAAAATTGCCAAAGGAATACCAATTGCGTAGGTGGGGATTTGGTCAAGGATAAATGCTCTCAAACTGTCGCCACCCGAGCGAAGCACGAAGAAGTTGACTGTGTTGTAAGAGTAGATTGCCAAAAAGACTGCCACAATGCACAAAATGGAAATTACCATTGACTTTGTTTCTTGGTCGGGTTGGAACAGCAAAACGGTCAAAGGAGAGGTTGCAGCCATCAATGCACCCAAACCAATTCCCATCACAAGACCCAATCCTTTCAACTTGTTGCAGTTGTCAACAGCTCTTTCAAAGTCGCCACTGCCCAATGCTGAGCCAACCAAAACGGCTGTTCCGTTGCCCAAACCTGCAAATGCAATAAAGAACAAATCGCTTATGTTTTGAGCGTAGGCATATGCGTTGTACCAAACGTCGTTTTGCCAGCAATAAAAGAGCACGAACAAAACGTTGCCCAACGACCACAAAATTTCATTTGCAACAAGTGGTACGCCTTTTTTGACAAAGGAAGAAAACAATTGTTTGTCAAACTTCCAACGTTTGAGGCAACCTTTAAACCACGAGTCTGTACTGCAAAGGGTAATTGCCATCAAAATAACCAATTCCACCAAGCGGGAAATAAGTGTTGCCAAGGCAGCGCCTGCCGAGTCCATTTCGGGCAAACCCCAATGACCAAAGATAAGAAGGTAGTTCAACAATACGTTTACTGCAATACCTGCAAATCCTGCCAACATGGGTTCGATGGTGTGTTTTACCGAGCGCAAAGCGTTTGCAAAAGCCATAACAAGGCATTGAATTGTCGTTGCCCACTTAATTACGTCAAGATAGCGATAGCCAAAGTTTCTTGCCGATGCATCTTGCAAATATGTATCGACGATTGCGTGACCAAAAAATTCAATAATCAAAAAACTTACAATACCAAAAGCAACTGCAAAAATAAGGGAAAGACGGAAAGATTCTTGCACCTTGTCTTTGTTGTTTGCGCCAAAGTATTGTGAAATGAAAATACTTGCCGTTGCAGCAATGCCAAGTGCAGTAAAGTTTAATACAAAGATTATTCTGTTTGCAGCAGAAACGCCGTTGTATGCAGAAAAGTCGCCAATGCCACCATATGAGTTTATCATAAGGTTGTCAACGTAACCTGCCAAAGACAACAAAAGTTGTTGCAACATAATTGGTGTTATTATTTGAAACACCATTTTATAAAATTGTTTATCGCCAAAATATTTTTTAAGTAAGTTTTTCATGTTTATCACCACAAGGGAAAAGTCTATCAAAAAGGGCATTTGGTGTCAACAAAAATACTTTGTTGTCAATAAGAAATTTAAAATCATATAAAAATACAAAAGAAAACAAAGTATTTTTTTTTGATAAGCAACACAATATAAGTAGTGAAAACTGCAAAAAAGACTGCATATTGGCTTGTAAAGGCATAAAAAAACGCAAATTTTTGCTTTTTTTGAAAATTAGTGGCAATCTTTTGACAAAAAGACACAATATTTGACAAATAGGTTGGTTTGGTGTATAATGTATTCATTAGACGGCAACTTGACAGACGGATAAAAACTTTTGTTTGGTTTGCCGTCATTTTTATTAGAAACTTATCAATGTTTTAGGATATAGAAAATGTTATCAAATCAAGAAAAAATCAACAAAAAAGGAATTGGTTGGTATTGGCAACAAGCCGTGCTTTCCCCTTACTTTATGTTAGTGGTGGTGGCAATCAACCTCATCACTCACTTTACGGCGCAAGATCTCATTGGCTTTTACGTCTTTGCAGGATTGTTGGCTTTCATTTTGTTGACAACCAAAGATGGCAAAATTGTCATTTTGTTTTCCTTTTTTGCCTATACAATGATTTCCGTTGAAAACGGCCCTTCCAACGGTGGCAACTACGACTTTACCTACTATCGTTCGCCCGAAATGATGCAAATGTATTGGACGATGGGCGGACTTTTGGTCGCGGTGTTTCTTCTCAAAATTTTTACAACCAAAGGATGGTGGCAAAAGATAAAATCTTGCAAATTCAACGCAGGCATCATCATCTTTTCCATTTGTATGTTGGCAAATGGTTTGGACATTGGCCAATTGAGCATTTTTGAAGGCTCTGGTTGGCACTCCGACTACTATTTCAACAACCTTGTGGTCGCCGTCATGGAATTGACCTTTTGGTTTGGACTTGCCTATTTGTACGTTGTGACTGTCGATTGGGAAAAGGACGGACTTACTTACGTTGCACAATCCATCACTTTGGCAAGTGCAACTGTGGCAATTCAACTTGCCGTAAGAATTGTTCAACAATACTATGCAGGCAATCTCATTGGTCCTGAGGGAGACATCCTTCGTGGAAGTTTGCACTTGGGTTGGGGTGTTGGCAACAACGTTGGGCCAATGCTTGTTTTGGGCGTTCCCACAGCACTCTATTTGGCACACAAACTCAAACGTGGCTGGTTGTACTACCTTTTGGCATTGTTCTTTGTTGGTATGCAAATTTTCGTACAATGTCGCACAAGTTTGCTCACAAGTGCAGTGGTGATGTTGGTAGGAACGGTCTTGTTGCTTGCAACCACCAAATATAGAAAACGTTTTGTCATTTGCTTTGCACTTTTGATTGGTTTGGTTGCCGTCGTTATGTTTTTCTTTGCCGAGCCGTTTAGAACGCTTTTTGCAAGATATTTTGAAAAGGGTATGAACGATTCGGGCAGATTTGTTTTGTGGCAAAACGGACTCAACGATTTCATACAAAATCCTTTGTTTGGCACAGGATTTACCCCCGACATTGGTTTGGACAACTCAATAATTTTCTGCAACATGTATCACAACGAATTTATTCAAATCATTGCATGTTGTGGCCTTTTCGGTTTTGCCGGTTTTGCAATCCACAAATTCCAATTGTGGACGGCAATTTTGCAAAAACCCAACAAAGAAAAGTTGTGGTTGGGACTCAGTTTCTTGGGAATTTTCGTCATGTCTATGACGGACAACAACTGGTTTTTGCCTTTCGTGGGCATGCCTTACGCATCCTTGTTGGCAGGGCTCAACTACTTGTTGCAAAAACAAGACGAGCAACAAAAGTCTGACGTCATCAAGCAATATCAAGCACAACAAATTTCCAACTAAAAATTTTTACAAACAAAAAGAGCAAACACTCAAAATCATTTTGGTGTTTGCTCTTTTTTTTGTTTTGATACTTCAAAGTTTTGCCTTTGTCAAAATCAGTTTTCCCAAGTCCATTAAAAGGGTTATTTTTCTTGTGGTGCAAAGTAATTTTTTATTGCGTGTTCAATTGCATCGGTATAAAACTTTGTTGCTTCAATTCCAATTTTGCTTTTTGGACACAACAACTCAAATGCGTGAAATCCACCCTTAAACACCCTAAATTGTACGTCAACTTGGCAGTTGGTCAACGTTTGAACGTAGGTTTGTGTTTCCGCCAAGAAAGGATCAACGTCTCCAACAAAGGTGCAACAAGGGGGCATACCTTTCAAATTTGTTTCTCTACTGGCAGCGGCGTAGGTGGGTACGTCGTCTTTTTGATACAATCCGCCCAAGTACATTTTCCAAGCAAGTTGGTTGCTTTTTGTGTTCCAGTTGGGAGCGTCGTTGTTGGCGTTTGTTTGGGTATCTCTGTCGTCCAACATTGGATAAAGAGGCAACTGAAATGCAACGTTTACTTCCTTTTTATCTCTTGCCATAAGGCAGGTAGCCACCGTCAATCCGCCTCCGGCACTATTGCCTGCAACGAACAATTGACTGTCGTTCACGCCCAAATTTTTTGCATTGTCTTTCAACCATTTGAGCGCAGCGTAGCAATCTTCCGTTTGGGCAGGCCAAGTTGCTTTTGTCGTCAATCGGTAATAGGGAGCCACCACAACACAGCCAAACTTTTTGACAAACAATCTTATGTGTCCAAAATCTTGTTCGGGAGTACCCATTGCAAATCCGCCACCGTGAAGCCACAACACTCCCGTTGCATTTTGGGGGTTGTCGGGACTGCACACCAACAAGCGCAACTTCGTGCCGTCTTGTCGCAACGTTTCTTCGTGGCGCACGTTCAGGTCTTTGACTTTTCGTCCACGCAAAAAGATACGCAAAAAACCATTTGCCAAACGGAAAATGCTTTTTGTGTAGTGGGGCAAAGCCGTTCTTACCACAAAACCGGTAAAACGCAACTCTTTATCCAGTTGTTTCAACTTGATTTTCATATCAATATTATACACCAAATTGTTTCAAAAACAATGCAAATTACCTTGTTGAATTAAAAAAAATAAAAGCAGAGATGCAAGATTATTTACAATTTGCTCAAATTTGCCAAAAGCCTACCAAAACTTCTACAACACAAAAACAATAAAAAAGCCATCACAAAAACGTGATGTCCTTAGCGGAGAATTGACACTTTGACAAAAGTGCAAGCGTCGCATTTGACAGGTCAAACGCAAATATGGGCTAAGCCCAAACCCCTTTACAAATAGAAAGAGCAAGAATAGAAGGAAATCCTCTTATTCTTGCTCTTGTTTTTATTCATGTTATTTATCAAGCTCTGATGTGGTATTAGATGATTGATTTACTCCAGAAATAGAATTCAACCTGTCGCATAATTTTTTAGATATTTCTTCTTTCGGTAAATTGGCAAGAGTTGAGAACATAATAGGTTCATCAATTATATATTTGCGTTCGGCTTTGTTTAGATATGCTAAATGTATTGGAAGATCAATACCTTCTTTTAAGCATGCATTTGCAAGAACAACGAATCCAGCATGGAAACCTTCAAGCACGGGTAAGTAACCTTTAGTGGAATCTTCAGGATATATAACAACACTTTGACCGTTCTTAATTGTTTGAATACTTTCTTTAATTGTAGTTCTAAACCTAGTGTCTTTATAAACAGATATGAGTTTTAGTCCACGATAGAATATCCAAGTCAAAGGAGATGCAACAAGGCAGAACATGCGAGCTGCAAATAAGTTCCAGTGTTTTTTGCCATGGTAATATTCTTTAGTTTGATATTTATACAACTGAACAAGGTTAGAGTTCATTTGCCAAGCCCCCCAAAGTCTAATTGGCTCATTCAAATATAATTCGAATGCAAGAGGGGCAGACGTGCCTTCATGGTTGCTTAAAATTAAAGAACCGGGCTTAATTTTTTCGCCCAAATAAACAAAGGTTGGTTTCTTTATAAACAGTTTCATAAAACCTTTCAAACATCTAAACCAAAATGAACGTTTATTTTTCAATTTTCCCTTTTTCTTCATATGTACTCCAATTCTACGTAATACGTAATATCACAAAAAACAAATAGGTCCAATAAAAATTTTGAAAAATACTAATTTAACTGTTAATTTAGTGTTTAAAACAAGGATTTTTAACCTTATTATATTCTTCTAAATTCATATTGCTCCTTTTAATAAAAAATCGAACCCTTTCACAGAGTTCGATAAAAGTTGCCAATGGTGGAGATAAGGGAACTCGTAAGGAACACAGTGACGGAATAGTGAGCAACTTCGTTATATTTTACCATCATATCACGGCAAAGCCGTGGATATCATCAAAACGAAGTTTTGTATATCACCAAGTCGCAGACTTGTATATCATCATTGCAAAAAAATGCAACCTTCGGTTGATGATATACACCTTCGGTGATGATATACGCCTGTCGGCAATGATATACCATTGCTTTTGCAATGGATAAAAAAAGACGAAAACAAAAGCTTTCGTCTTTTTTGGTGGAGATAAGGGAACTCGAATCCCTGACCTCTTGAATGCCATTCAAGCGCTCTACCAACTGAGCTATACCCCCATGTACTTTCAAATTGTAACACAGTTTTTGTTTGTATGCAACAAAAATGCTCAAACTTTTTATTGACTCTTTCAAAAGGGAAAGAACTTTGCACTTTGCCTTTTAGGCGAACAATTTTTACAAAACCACCTCAACCGCAGTTGCCAAACTGCGCATTTTTGTAAAAAAACGCTAAAATAAATATAATTTTAAAAATAAATAATTCAAAGTATTTACAAATCAATACAAAAGTGATACAATAATTGCAAGAAAATATAAATTTTACACAAATTTTTGCCAAAACTACTCCAATTTTTTGGCAAAATTTACAAAATCCCTTTGTGAGCATTGTCAAAAGGTCAAAAGTTTGAATAAAATGGAGTAAAAATGAAAGACGGATTTATCAAAGTAGCATCCATATCACCCAAAGTAAAGGTGGCCGACGTTTCATACAACGTTGGCGAGATTTGCAACGACTTGGACAAGGCATATCAATTGGGGGCAAAAGTGGTGGTTTTCCCCGAAATGTGCATCACTTCCTACACGGCAGGAGATATGTTTTTTCACAAGACCTTGTTGGACAAGGCGTTGTGGGGTTTGGAGGCAATTTTGAAACACTCGCTAGGAAAAAAAGTTTTGACCTTTGTTGGTATGCCTTTGAACCTTTTCTCCAACGTTTACAACGTGGCAGTAGCTTTGTGTGATGGCAAAATTTTGGGGGTAATTCCCAAATCCAATCGTCCCAATTACAGCGAATTTGGCGAAAAACGTGTTTTTGCTCCTCCCCTTGACAAAACGATTGAAATTGACCTTTTGCAACGTAAAGTTCCTTTTGGCACGAAATTGTTGTTCAAATGCAACCAAGCCAAAGACTTTGTGGTGGCTTGTGAAATTTGCGAAGACGTTTGGGTATCGCAACCCCCTTCTATCCAACACACCAGCGCAGGCGCAACCGTTGTCGTCAACTTGTCGGCAAGCAACGAAGTGGTGGGTAAGGCAGAGTTCCGTCAAAAGCTGTTGGAAGTGCATTCGGGCAAAACTCATTGTGCCTACGTATATTCTTCGGCATCTGTGGGCGAAAGCACTGCAGACTTGATTTTTTCCGGACATTGTTTGATTGTGGAAGACGGCAAAACTCTTGCGCAAAGTCAGTTGTTCAGCCAAACGATAACCACAGCCGACGTGGACGTGGAGTATTTAACTCACGTAAGACGCAACAGCAACACCAATGGAGACGTTCCACAAGACTATCAAGCCGTTTACTTTGATGCAGAGGATTATGGCAAATTGGAAAGGGAATTTTTGGCAAATCCTTTTGTTCCCAGCGACAAAGAGCAATTGGCAAAACGTTGCGAACTTGTTTTGACAATGCAAGCGCACTCATTGGCAAAAAGATTGCAACACGTCAATGCAAAATGCGCTGTTTTGGGCATAAGTGGTGGTTTGGACAGTTCTTTGGCATTGTTGGTTGCCACTCGTGCAAAGCAATTGTTACCTTTGGAGCAACAAAAAGACTTCAAAGTGGTGGGTATCACAATGCCTTGTTTTGGCACGACCGACCGAACGAGAGAAAATTCCAAAACTTTGACCAAGCTTTTGGGCGCAGAGTTTATGAAAATTTCCATCAAAACAAGTGTCAGCCGTCATTTGATGGATATCAAACATCCCAAAGGAGTTCACGACGTAACGTACGAAAACGCCCAAGCAAGGGAGCGCACCCAAGTTTTGATGGACGTTGCCAATATGCGTGGTGGTTTGGTGGTGGGCACAGGCGACCTTTCGGAAATTGCTTTGGGCTGGTCCACCTTCAACGGAGATCAAATGTCAATGTATGGAGTCAACGGCAACGTTCCCAAGACTTTGATTAGACACCTTATTGCATACGAAGCCCAAAGGCTCAAAAAAGGTGTTCAAAAAACACTTATGGACATTTTGGATACACCCATTTCCCCCGAATTACTTCCTCACAAGGACAATAAAATCGTCCAAAAGAGCGAAGACAAAATCGGGCCTTACCAATTGCAAGACTTTTTCTTGTTTTATTTCATCCGTTATGGCTACTCTCCCAGAAAGTTGTATAGAATTGCTCAAATAACTTTTGACGGAGTATATACCAAGGAAGAAATATCAAAATGGCTCAAAGTTTTTGTAAATAGATTTTTCAGTCAGCAATTCAAGCGCAGTTGCAGTCCCGATTGTGCAAAAATTGGCACGGTAACCTTGTCGGCACGTGGTGGTTGGAACGTTCCTTCCGATGCCACAGGCAAAGCATGGCAAGAAGAAGCAGATTTGATGTAACCTTTCGCGTTTTGCTTTTGTCAAAACGCCCATTTGAAAATATTATTTTGTTGAGAAAATTTTTT
>JAFQWS010000100.1 GCA_017407305.1 Clostridia bacterium | reverse complement strand
GTTTTGTGTGGAATAAACACCGATGCCGACCAAGTCAGCTTTTCCGACGGCGAATTTGACTTTGTAAAGGATGCCGACGACAACACCAAAGCGCTTTTTGATTTGATGTTGCGCGAACCTCACATTACCTTTGAACAACTTGGCACAATCACAACGCAAACCACATTTTGTTTTGGCTAAAACGACGTGGTCAGCCCCGAAGTTGCAAAACAAATTGTGTCCGCTGTTCCCAATGCCAAGATGCACGTCGAACCAAATGCAGACCATGGCAGTTATATCAAGCGCAATCCACGTGTTGCCCACCTAATTTTGCAATACGTAAAGGAGTAAAAATGTCATTTCTCAACGATTATTCAACCATTTGTCATCCCGAAATAGCCAAGGAAATTTTGAAAAATTGTCAAAAGCCTTTTCAACCCTACTACGAAGGAGAGTACACTTTGGCACTCAAACAAAAAGTCAAAGACCTTTGTGGCTGTGACGTCGATTGTGCCGTCATGGTGGGTGGAACGCAAACAAACGTGTTCGTCATCGCCAATTTGTTGCGACCTTTTGAGGCTGTAATTGCCCCTTCTAGCGCCCACATCAACGTTCACGAAGCAGGAGCAGTGGAGCACGCAGGACGCAAGATAATGACTGCCCCCACCTTGGACGGAAAGATTGCCCCCAAACAAATTTTGGAAGTAATTAAGACCGTTGATCCTTCCCAAGCAAAGCCCAAAATGGTGTGCATTTCTCAACCTACCGAAGTGGGCACTTTGTATTCCCTTTCCGAACTTGTTGCCCTTTACCAATTTTGCCAACAAAACAATTTGTATTTGTTTATTGACGGCGCTCGTTTGGGCAGTGCATTGACCAGCAGTCACGCAGATTTTTCCTTGGAAGAAATTGCCCAAAATTGCCATGCGTTTTATCTTGGTGGCACAAAAAGTGGTTTGCCCATTGGCGAATTGCTCATCTACAAAAAAGGATTGTTTGACGACAATCTTTTCTTGTTGCAAAAACAAGCAGGAGTCTTGCTTGCCAAAGGCGATTGGGTGTCAATGTGTTTTGACAAATTGTTGCCCGACTTGTTTTACGCAATCAATCGTCAAGCCAACGAAACAGCTTGTTACTTTGCCCAACAACTCAAAGCAAAAGGAGTGGTGTTTTGGCAACGTCAACAAACCAATCAGTTGTTTGTCAAACTTTCTTATGCCAAAGTGGAACGCCTAAAACGCAAGTTTGACTTTTGCATTTGGGAAAGTCACAAAGAATTTCAAGTGGTGCGATTGGTTTGCACCTACCTCACGACAAAAGAGCAAATTGACCAGTTTATAGCAACAATCTAGCACAATAAAAACTACTATGTCAAACATAGTACGGAAAAACACCCCATTTTTCACCCAAATTGGCTAAATTTTGCCCAAAGCCCAATTTTTCAAAAAACAACTTGTACAAACTTTTTGCCCTCTTTCAACAAAAATAAAAATGTTGAAAGAGGCTTTTTTTTGAGTTGAAACAAAGAGTGCAGGTCACAATTATCAACCTTTCCAGCAAAAGAAGTTTTCTCTAGAAAATTTTTGTTTGCAAATAAAAAATAAATATATCAACAATTAACCTTGCAAAAAATTACAATGTTTGATATGATATTGCAAACGACGTTTATTATCAACGTGCTGGAGGATTTCCCATGACAGATATTGAAATTGCAAGAAAAGTAAAATTAAAACCCATTGAAAAAATCGCTTCCAAAATTGGTTTGACAAAAAAACAATTGGAACTTTATGGCAACTACAAAGCCAAAATTTCTGCCAAACCCGACATGGAAAAACAAGGCAAAATGATTTTGGTCACAGCCATCAATCCCACTTCGGCAGGCGAAGGCAAAACAACCGTTTCCATTGGTTTGGCAGACGGTCTCAACCTTTTGGGCAAAAAGACTTGTTTGGCATTGAGAGAACCTTCCTTGGGTCCTGTTTTTGGCATCAAAGGTGGCGCAACGGGTGGTGGCTACTCTCAAATTTTGCCAATGGAAGACATCAACTTGCATTTTACGGGAGACTTCCACGCAATCACAAGCGCCAACAATTTGTTGTGCTCTTTGATTGACAATTCCTTGTTTTTTGGCAACCCTCTCAACATTGACGAAAACAGAATTGTTTTCAATCGTACACTTGACTAAACCGACCGTGCTTTGCGTGGTGTCAACGTTTCCGACGGTGTTGCAAAAGCAGTGGAAAGAAAGGACAAATTCAACATCACGGCAGCATGTGAAGTCATGGCAATTTTGACGTTGGCAAGTGACTTGGACGATTTGAAAAAACGTTGTGGCGACATTATTGTTGCATACAACAAAGACGGCGATCCCGTCTATTGTCGTGATTTGCACGGCGAAGATGCAATGACAATTTTGCTTAAAGATGCTCTCAAACCCAACCTTGTTCAAACAATTGGTGGAACACCTGCAATCGTTCACTGTGGACCTTTTGCAAACATTGCACACGGATGCAACAGTATTCAAGCAACACGTTTGGCAATGACTTTTGCAGACTACACCGTAACAGAAGCAGGTTTTGGCGCAGACCTTGGCGCAGAAAAGTTTTTGGACGTAAAATGTCGTATTTCCGGTTTGGTTCCCAACGCAGTGGTTATGGTGGCAACAATTCGCGCCCTCAAACTCAATGGTGGAGCACAAAAGGATCAACTTCAACAAGAAGACCTTGTCGCACTCAAAAATGGTTTGCCCAACCTTTTGAAACACGTTGACAACATTATCAACGTATATCATTTGCCTTGTGTTGTTGCAATCAACCAATTTACCAGCGACACAGCCAAAGAAATTGCCATGGTCAAACAAGCCGTGGAAGAAATTGGCGTACAAGCAATTTTGGCAGACGTATGGGGCAAAGGTGGCAAAGGCACGTTGGAACTTGCCCAAGCAGTGGCAGATTTGTGTGAAAAAGACAATTCCACTTTTACTTTTGCCTATGAAGACACAGCAACCGTCAAAGAAAAGATTGAAGCAGTTTGCCAAAAGGTATATGGTGCAAAAGACGTGGTATTTTTGCCCGAAGCCGAAGAAAGTTTGAAACTTATTCAAAAATTGCCCGACTACAAAAAATATCCAGTGGTAATTGCAAAAACGCAATACTCTCTTTCCGACGACCAAACGCTTTTGGGCGCACCCAAAGGATTTACAATCACAATTAGAGATTTGGAAATTAGAAACGGCGCAAAATTCATCGTTGCATTGGCAGGAAAAATGTTGCTTATGCCCGGTTTGTCACGAGTACCCAACGCAGTAAATATGACAATTGACAGCGACGGCAAAATTGACGGATTGTACTAAAATTATGAATATTTATTTTTCAGCATCCATTATGGGTGGCAGACAACTTGCCGAAACCTATTTTGAAATGGTGCAACAACTCAAAAAATATGGAAAGGTGTTGACCGAGCATATTGCCCACCCCGACTATGCAAAAAACGGTTACGAACCGGCCGACGTCGTGTACAAAAAAGACGTAGGTTTTTTGGATGCAAGTCAAGTTGTTGTGGCAGAAGTATCCGTTCCGTCCTTGGGAGTGGGTTACGAATTGGCGTATGCCGAAAGCAAAGGTTTGCCCGTATATTGTTTTTATGATTCGCGCATTGGCAGGGTATCGTCAATGGTGTTGGGCAATCCCTATTTCAAGTGTTTTGACACAGCAAAGGTGGACTTTGCCAAAAAAATAGAAGAATTGTTGGGGGAATAGTTATGCCTAGGTTATATTTCAAATATGGAACGATGGGCAGTTCAAAATCTGCACAAGCACTTATGGCACGCTTTAACTACATGCAAAAAGGCATGAAAGTTTTGTTGGTAAAGCCTTCCATTGACAATCGTGGAGACGAAGAAGGCACACCCAAAATTCGTTCACGCATTGGTTTGGAAGCCGAGTGCAAAATTTTGACACCCGACCAAAGTTTGGTACAAATGTATCGTGAGGTAAAACAAAGCCAAGGTGTTGATTGCATCATTTTGGACGAAGCGCAATTTTGCACCAAAGAGCAAATTGACGAGTGCAAAGCCTTGACGCAAGAAGTACCCGTTTTGTGCTATGGCTTGTTGACAAATTTCAAATGCCAGTTGTTTGAAGGTAGCAAACGTTTGGTGGAAGTTGCCGACAGTCTCAACGAAATCAAATCGGTTTGCAAATGCGGACGCAAAGCATCCATCAACGCACGCTTTGTCGATGGCAAACTTGTTGACGACGGCCCTGTGGTGCTTATCGGTGGGGACGAGTGTTACGAAAATATGTGCTACTGGTGCTGGAAAAAGGAACTTGAAGCGCAAAAAAATAAATAATTACATACGACAAAAAAGAGAGAACGACGTGTTCCCTCTTTTTTTTATCAACCAAAAGTGTTATTGTGGTGCATTTTGGCAATAAAATTGAACAAATCGTTAATTTTCCAACAATTTTGCCTTGTCTTCACATCCAAGCCCAATTGAATAAATAAGTTGTTATTGCACAAAATTATGCTATGGAAAAAGTAGTTATTTGTGGTGTGGACACGTCAAAATTGCCCAAGTTGAGTTATCAAGAGTCCAACCAATTACTCAAAAAAGCCCAAGCAAGAAAAAATATATCTTAAACAAACAAAAAAACGTCTCATACATATAAAAAATATATTTCAAAAACAAAAAATATATTTAAAAAATATAGCCCACTGCAAAAGCAGTGGGCTTATTAATTTGCTTTTATACAATTACCAAATAATCGTTCAAAAATTCTTCAAACCACTCTTGGTTAAAGTCTACGTTGGCATCTACCAAAACGTAAGCCACTTTCACGTTGCCACTCCAGATTTCAACAACGTATTGGCAATCGCCATTTTCAGTTTCAAAAAATCTATACTCAAGAGCTTCAATAATTTCTTCTTGGGGCAAGTAATGGAAATACATTTTGTAAGACCATCTGTCGGTAATTTCTTCTTCGTGCAAGTGCGAGGCAAAATACGTAAAGGACTGACAAAGCTCACTTTTTACATAATATTCGTTTGCCATGTATTCATAATTAAACGCAAAGGATTCATCGCTAATTGCCCAGTACATTGCATCCAAGTCCAATAAAATTGTCCTTCCAATAAGTTGCTTGTAGGCATATGCAAACGCCAACAAGTCTGTTTGAGACGTCAAAGAAACTTCTCTTTGAGGCAAAAGAGGTGCATCTTCTTTGCCGAGCACAACCAAGTGATTTCTAAAATAGGTTTCAATTTCTTCGGCTGAAGCTGTAATTCTGCTGCGCACGAAAAATTCGGCAACCTTGGTTTCTCCGTCATACACGTAAAAATCTATTTTGTAGATTTGAGCTGCTCCTTCACGCACGAGTTCATTTCGTACCAATTCAAAATCCAAGTCTTCACCAATGGTTGTTTTGGGGTAATATACGCAGTTTACGTGCATTGAGCCTATTCTGCCACAAGTTACTTCCAAAAATGTGATTTCCAAATCAGAAGGATTCAACACCGTATAGTACGAAGATAATTTAACTCCAACAAATTTTCTCCATGAAATTTTGTCATATTCAAGCGAAAAAGTTGAAACAGCACCAGGGTAATGCTCCGAAGCAAGAAGTATTTCTTCATCACTCAAATCCAACCAAACAAATTGAGCATCAAAATTTTCGTGATATGCACTGAAATAACTTTTTACGTCATAACTGTTGCTAAAAGAGAAATTTCTCATGGGGAGCGCAGTCTTTGCAGATGGCAAATTGTGCGTTTCGGGAGGAGGTGTACAGCCAACAAAGGTAAGCACAACCAAAACCAAACAAGCAACCATTGCCACAGCTTTTGTCAATTTCATACTTTTTATCTCCTTAAAATTCTATTTTCTATTATATCGTTTGGTTGTTGACGTTATAAAAAACTAACGTACCAGCCATAAATGCATCAAAGTCCTCATCAACAAGTACGATTATGCCACAAGGTAAAATATAACTTCCGTTTTCAGAAACAAGATTAATTTGTTGCATTGGTGTTGATAAAGAATTCAAGCTGATAAGTGTATTGCAGAAAAAACATCTCCTTTACTAACATTGTACACTAAGTTTTCCACAAGTCAATACCCAAACTTTTATTAATGCCCAAAACATGACTTTTTGCAACAAATTTCTCATTTTTAATAAAGATTTTTGATAATTTTACCAAATGATGTTTTGTATAAATTACTTAGTTTGGCACAAAATGTATATAAAAACAATGGGGGTCAAGGTGGAAAAAGTAGTTATTTGTGGTGTGGACACGTCAAAATTGCCCAAGTTGAGTTATCAAGAGTCCAACCAATTGCTCAAAAAAGCCCAAGCAGGAGACAGCGATGCAAGGGACTATTTCATCACTTGCAACCTTCGCTTGGTTCTTTCTTTGGTAAAAAGGTATCAAAACAGGTCGGTGGATACGGAAGATTTGTTTCAAGCAGGTTGCATTGGGCTGATTAAGTCGGTGGACAACTTCAACTTGAACCTCAACGTCAAATTTTCCACCTACGCAGTGCCCATGATTGTTGGGGAAATTCGCCGTATAATTCGCGAAAGCAACTCAATGCGAGTCAGTCGTGGCATACGCGACGTTGCCTATTCTGCGTTGCAGGTAAGGGAGCAGTTGGAACAAGCCACAAACAAAACGGTAACTATGGATCAAATTGCCAAAGAATTAAATTTGCCGGTATATAGGGTGGTGTATTGCCTTGATGCAATTGCCGACACCAAGTCGTTGCAAGAAACGGTTTACAGCACCGAGTCGGATGAAATTTGTTTGGAAGAACAACTTTCCAATGACAAAGACGAAGAAGTTTGCGTCATTGACAATATTTCTTTGAAAAAAGCGCTGAAAAAACTTCCCAAGCGCGAGCAAGACATTGTGCTAAAACGTTACTACGAAGGCAAAACGCAAACGGAAGTTTCCTTTGAGGTGGGCATTTCTCAAGCGCAAGTTTCTCGTTTGGAAAAAAACGCCGTGTCTGAAATGTACACTTTTATGTCATAAAAGGCAAAGTTTTGTCGTAAAATTTACCAAGAGAGAAAAAACGTGGAACTAACTTTCAACCAACTAAAATGCAAAGAAGTGGTAAATTTGACGGACGGAAAAAGACTTGGTCGCATTTGCGATATGATTTTCGATTCGGATGGCAGTCGTGTTTTTGGTTTTGTCGTGCCTTGCACCAGAAAACTTTTCAAACCCAACCAAGATTTGTTTATTCCCTTGTGCGACGTGGTCAAGTTTGGCGATGACGTCATTTTGGTAAAGATAACTGATGCAAGTATAATTGAAAAGAACGACAAAAAAAAGCAAGAGCATCAAGAAGATTTCATCATCTAATCGCCTTTTCTTCTTTTTGACAAGATTTCAATAAAAATAACCTATAAATAATAATATAATATTGGCAATTATTCTCAATAAATAATTGCCTTTTTTATTGCCTTTTGATATAATTGCTTTATGTTGAAAGAATTTCAAGTTGCAAAAAGGCAACTGCTTTCGGATGCCATTGCAGAAAACACCGACTTGGGTTATTTTCGTGTTCTCAAAACAATCAAGGACAAAAGCGTAAAAGTCAACAAAGAAAGAGTTGGTGTAGATTGCAACGTGCAACCGGGCGACGTTGTTGCCGTCTATATGCGCGACAGAGACATTTTGTGCGCCGACGTACTTTACAAAGACGATCACATTTTGGTTGCCAACAAACCTTCTGGAATTGAGGTTGTTGGGGACAAGTCTTTGCAAACAATGGTCAACAACACCTTGGACAACGGAACGGCAACTGCCGTCCACCGTTTGGACAGAAACACAATGGGTTTGGTTGTTTTTGCTCTCAACAAAACGGCCGAAAGGGAATTGTTGGAATCTTTCAAGGTAAGAGAAATTGACAAGACGTACAACGCAATTGTTGTTGGTCACCCTCGTCAAAACAGTGGTGTCATCAAAAACTATCTGTTCAAAGACGCAAAAAAGAGCATGGTGTACGTGTCCGAAACGCACAAAACAGGCTACGTCCCTGCCGAAACGAGATTTAGGGTGGTAAAAAATCTTGGCAACTTGTCTTTGGTGGAACTCAAACCCATCACGGGACGCACCCACCAACTTCGTGTGCATATGGCCCACATTGGACATCC
>JAFQWS010000099.1 GCA_017407305.1 Clostridia bacterium | reverse complement strand
GTTGACAAAAGTCAAATCTGCATTGCCAACCGAATAAAAGCCGTTTGCAAACAAACCCGCAAAAAGGTAGTACATATTGGCGACACTGTGTTCAAAGCCACAAAATACAAACAAAAATACGCCGGGAACACAAGCAAGCGCTTTGCCTGTCAAAGATTTGCTTGAAATTGCCATCCAAACGGCAATGCACACCAAGAAATTGCACAAAATACCCTTCAAAAATGCAAAGCCAAAGCCCAAAGTGCTTTTGGTGACTGCCGTTTGCACCACGTTTGTTGCAATCAAGGACAAACTGCCCGAATAAACCACTGCCAATGCAACCAAAATTGCACCGATAAAGTTGGCAAAGTAAACGAGCACCATAAACAAAGAAAATCTTTTGAAGGAAATTTTCTTGTCCAACAAAGGGGCAATCAACAAGCAATCTCCAGTGAACAATTCACTGCCCGAAATGACCACCATCATCAATCCAAAAGGAAAAACCAACGCACCAAAAAGTCTGCCATTTTCCAAAAGAGCATTTGAAAAAGAGTGGGCAACGGAAGCAAAGGCAATGAACATACCTGCCAAAATTCCCAAAACCAACACTTTTGTCAACTTTACGTTAATTTTTGCGTGAGCACCATCAATATAGGACGTCAATCTTTCTTTTGTAGACAGCACGAAGTTTCTCCTTTTGTAAAATTTTCTTTATTGTATCAAAGACACATACAAAAAGCAAGGTTTGACAGAAAAAAAATGCAACAACCAAAGTTGTTGCATTTTTTTATTTTGTTAGAACCAATAGTCCAACGCCATTTCAAACAACGTTTGATAGTCTTGCGCTTGATATTCAACGTCGGGCGTCAAACCCACTTGGTGAATATTGTCGCCGTTGGGCAAATAGTATTTTGCTGCAGTAAAGTAAATTGCGTAGTAACTTTCCACTTGCTCACCATTTACCAAAATAGTTACTGGATATCTTTCAATAGGGATGCAATATTGGGCAATTCCCTTGCCGAAAGTCGTCCTTCCCATTTGCAGTGCCGTACCGTAGTCCAGCATTGCACCAAGCAACAATTCACTTGCACTTGCGCTGTTGCCGTCCGTCAAGACGACGATACTCTTTTTAGTCAAATCGGTGGAAAAATATTCTGCGTAGTAAGTTTCGTCAATGTAGTGATTGGCAATGATTTGGTCGTTTCTGTTTTTCAAAGTGGTGACTTGCAATCTTCCACCTTGCTCAGAATAAACGAGATATTGTGCAATATCCACTGCGCTATCGACGTAACCACCGGGGTTTCCTTTCAAGTCAAGAATAAGTTTTGTTTTGCCTGAAAGTTTGAAATCTATCAACGCTTCTTTAAATTCATTTTCTGCAGAAGTAATCGTGCCGTCAGACAAAGTTGTTTCTTCAAAACTTGTGATGCGAATGTAACCAATTGGCGTATTGTCTAAAACGTGCAAACCTCTCAAAGAGCGAGTGCTGTACCTTCCCACGGTGGAAACGTTGGTGTTGTATTGACCATTTTTAATTCCATAATAGTATTCGACAAATTGGAAATTTTGGCTGTTGTTGGGATTTGATACACGACCTTTTGTCAAATTTACTTGATCTCTAACAACCATTTGACGTGTTGCAACGTCATAGTAAGAAATTTCAAAAACAAGATAGTTTGCTTGAGATAATGCCAAACTGATTTGTTCCATATCGTCAAATTTTACGTCAAGATATTTGCCACTGGGCAAAAGGTAACCTGTTGTTGCGTTGACTTTTACGTCGGTAATGTATTCGCCTTCAAAAATTCTTCCGTAGGCAGGGCTGTCGGTAACAACTTCTTCAATGAGCAAACCAATTCCCTCCACGTGGGAAAAAGCAACTCCAAAAATAGGGTTGTCGTCGTTTTCCGTCACGCCGTAGTACAATTCGTACCATTGTTCGGGGGAAAGCAAAAAACCGTAGTTATCCACCGTTTGCAACATTGCCGTGCCACCATTGACGATAGCGTTGCTCCATTGTTCGTCGGTCAATTGATAAAGGCTTTGCGTATCCAAATAACGTGAAACTTCATCCAAAACGTCATCATATATAGAGTTGGTTTGAGTACCCGATGATGACACAAAACCCAAAACAAAACCCGTCAACAAAAACACTGCGCACAAAAGTCCTGCCAACCAAGGTTTGAGTGTCAATCCTTTTGTAGATTGCTTTTGTACTTGCTGTTCAGTTAATGAACTTTGATTGTACCATTCATCAAATTTGTTCATTTTGTTCCTCCAAATTGTGCAACCATACCACGTCTTTCAACGTTTGTTGCACGTTCTCTTTCATACAAAGTGGCTTGTTGTCAAAATAAATTGCCACTTGCTTGGTAAAAATCTTGTTGGCATCGGCCGTCAAATACAATGCCGAGCAGTTGTTTTCAACAATAAGTTGATTGACAAGTTCAATTTGGTCTTGGGGTAAATCGTCGCAAAAACAATCCAACAAAACCAATTTTGGTTTACGCAAAAAACCACGAGCAATTGCAAAAAGACTTCTTTGATCTTTTGACAATTTTTTAATTTTTACGTTGGCAAACTGTTCCAATGAAAAGCTTTTGAGTTGTTCAAAGGCGATTTCCTTGCTGTTTTTTATTTTTCGCACCTTTAAAGGATATTCTAAATTTGCCAAAAGTGTCCTGTTTTCGAAAAAAATGGGATTTTGCATCAAATACAAAATGTTTCTTTCTTCCACACAAACGCTGTCTAGGGGTTGATTCTCCCAATAAATATTGCCAGCACTGGGTTTTTCCATACCACAAAGCAATTTGCAAAAGGTGCTTTTGCCCGACTGCATGTCAATGAGCAGGGTGCATTGTCCTTTATTCATTTCAAAGGAAAAATCCTTCAAAACGTCAAAATTGTCATAGTGATATCTCTTTGTTACGTTTTCAAATCTAAACAAACTCATAAATCAATCCAATTCGTCCAAGGAAAGTTGGTATGCTGTGACAAAGTTTTCCATAAAAAAGTCAACTTCGGGACTTTTGAAGTTGTTGATTTCTTGCAAAATGGAGTCTTTTGCTTTGACAAATTCTTTGTTGGACAATTTCAATTCGTCAATGCACTTGACGTAGGCGGAAATTTTGTCGGCATACTTTACAAATTTATATTCCAAATCGTCGTGGTCGCACAAAATGGGTTGATAAACTTCTTGCATTTGATCGGGCAAGTGAGAAAGCAACTTTTGATTGGATTGAGCTTCCAATGCCTTGTACGCCGTTGAAATTGCAGGATTGAAGTATTTGATAGGGGTGGGCAAATCGCCCGTCAAAACTTCGCTGGTTTCGTGAAAAACGGCCTTGACTGCAACGGAATTGGCATCAACTTTGCCATCAAAATACAAATTGGAAATGGTTGCCAACGCATGGGCAATTTGTGCCACTTGCAAAGAGTGTTCGGCAATGTTTTCCGTTTTTGTAGAGTGCATCAAACTCCAACGGTTGATGTATTTCATTCTATCTAAAAATGCAAAGAATTTGTACATAACACTTCTCCTTGTATTGGCATATTGTACCACATATTTTACACTATATCAACACTAACGCAAAAATTGTTTGACTTTGGACATATTTTCTCACTTTGAGGTTGATTTTTGCTTAAAAACAAAAGCGTGGCAAAAAGCCACGCTTTTTTAACAAATTCTTATTTGTTCAAAGGTTTCATTGTGGGGAACAACAAAACGTCTCTGATTGAACGTTGGTTTGTAAAGAACATAACCATACGGTCAATGCCAATACCCAAACCACCTGTGGGAGGCATACCATAAGACAATGCGTTGACAAAGTCGTCGTCTGTTGCCATGGATTCGTCGTCGCCTGCTGCACGATTTTGTGCTTGTGCCAAAAATCTTTGTGCTTGGTCGATGGGATCGTTAAGTTCGGAGTAGGCATTGCCACATTCTCTTGCGCAAACGAAAAATTCAAATCTTTCCGTCAAACGAGAATCTGTGGGTTTTTTCTTTGTCAAAGGGGATACTTCGATGGGATAGTCGTAAATAAACGTGGGTTGAACCAATTTCTCTTCAACTTTTTGGTCAAAGACTTGGAACAACACGTCGCCCCAAGACAACTTGTTCTTTTCAAGTTCTACTCCCAAAGATTTTGCCGTGGCAACAGCTTGTTCTTGAGAAAGTTGGTCAAAGTTGACACCACAATATTTTTCAACGGCTTCCACCATTGTAAGTTTTGTCCAATTGTCAAAGTCAATTTCTACGTCTTCAAAAACAACCTTGCGAGTTCCCAAAACGGTGTCACAACAATGTTTGTAAAGACCTTCCACCATGTCCATCATTCCGTGATAGTCGGTGTATGCTTGATACAACTCGATCATGGTAAATTCGGGATTGTGTTTTGTGTCCATACCTTCGTTTCTGAAGTTGCGACCAATTTCGTAAACTCTTTCAAATCCACCAACGATCAAACGTTTGAGATAAAGTTCGGGAGCAATGCGCAAGTGCATGTCAATGTCCAACGTGTTGTGGTGTGTGACGAAAGGTCTTGCGTTTGCACCGGATGCAACCGTGTTCAAAATGGGTGTTTCCACTTCGATAAAGTCTCTTTGATTGAGATAGTTGCGAATTTCGTTGATGATTTTGCTTCTTATTTCAAAGGTCTTTTTGACTTCGGGATTGACGATAAGGTCAACGTATCTTTGACGATATCTCAAATCGGTGTTGGTCAAACCGTGATATTTTTCCGGCAAAGGAATCAAAGATTTTGCCAACAATTCAATTTCGGTAACTCTTACACTGGGTTCGCCCATATGTGTTACGAAAACTTCGCCTGTTGCACCGACAATGTCACCAATGTCCCAAGTTTTGAATTCGGCATAACTGTCTGCACCAAGTGCGTCAATGCGAACGTACATTTGAATTGTACCTTGTCCATCCAAAACGTGAGCAAAACTTGCTTTGCCCATAATTCTTCTTGATACAATTCTACCTGCAATTTTGACTTGTTTACCTTCCCATTGTGCCACGTTGTTTTTTATGTCTTGGCTGGATGCGTTTTTGTCAAAACGCACCTTTTCAAAGGGATTTTTGCCTTCGGCAACAAGTTTTTCCAACTTTTCACGACGGATTTGTATTTGTTCGTTTTCGTCAACAACTTCTACTTGAGGTTGTCGGTTTTGTTCATTACTCATTTTCGTCAACCACTCTTCTTTCTAAAATTTTATATCTGGAAAGGTTTCCGTTGGGCAAGGTAACGCTTACCGTTTCGCCAACTTTACCATCGGCAATTGCTTTGCCAACTGCAGATTCTCTGGAAATCTTTCTTTGTTTGATGTCCACTTCATAAGTGCCGACAATGTGATATTCCATTTCGTCACCTGCGCGTTTGCCGTCCAAACGTTTGATTTTGACAATAAGTTCATCAACAAATGTTGCATTGTGAAGGCTGTCTTCCAACTTGTTGATTTCTTCTTCCATCAAACCTTGTTCGTTTTTTGCAGCATCATATTCTGCATTTTCCGAAAGGTCACCAAAACTGCGTGCTTCGGCAATTCTTGCTGCGGCATCTTTACGACCTTGGCTTTTGAGATATTCCAATTTTTCTTGGAGTTGTTTGTAACCTCTTTTAGTAAAATAGACTTTTTCTTGTTCCATGTTTACTCTCCTTTTTCATTCCGTATATGTTACAACAAATTGCTTTTTCAGTCAACCATCATTTGGGCCTTTTCTTGGAAGTTTTAGTCGAAGATAACCATCTTGTTGTTTTTAATAAAAGACTTTCTTTAATTTCCACTGCATCAAAGGGACAAAGTTCTTGACAACAAAAACATCTGATACATTTTTTGTGGTCAACAATTGCTTTCTTTTTGCCCATTTCAATCGCCTTTGCAGGGCAGTGAATTTCGCATTTTTTACACTTTTTGCAACGTCTTTTTCTCATTTTTACCTTTTGAGTCAAAAACTTTTCCGCCAAAAATCTTATCCAAGCGGGAAGATGCAAAAAGGCTGCATCGTTGGACACTTGCACTCTTTTGTAGTCGGCAATATAATCTGCTTTGAGCGAGGATAAATCGCAGTCAATTTCAGAAAATTCTTGACTTAACGAGTCTCTTTGAATTGCCTTTTGCAAAAGGGGCATTTTGGCAGGTTCGTCAAACAAGGTTACTGCACAAACGTCCACGTGATAGGGATTGGTGCCACAAAAAAGTTTGCCAATGTGTTTGGGTGTTCCGTTGGTAGGGCCGGGGCCTTCCATACCCACGATGGCATCAATTAAATGAAGCACTATTTTGGATTGTGCAAAGTCGGCAACGTCGCACAAAAGGTCGCAAAAATCGTCCAATTGGGGATGAGTTGCGTGCATTTCCACCTTTACCAATCCGGGGATAAGTCCAAACAAGTTTTTGGCTGCTCCCGAATAACCTGTGAAAGAGTGAGTTTTAAGTTTTGCCAAGTTGATGACGCAATCGGCATTTAAAAATGCGTTGATAATCTCCACCGAACCAAGTACCTTGCCACCAATGGGTGTGCTTGTGGAAGAAAAATCTTGATTGAGGGTGTACAAGCCTTGTTTTTCGCCCTCTTTCAATCCACAACCACGATAGACGCTGTTCATAACAGCAGGCGTGTACAATCCACCACAACTGTCGCCAACCACAACCGTTGCGTTGCACTCTTGTTGCAACAAACTTGCCACAGCATTGACAACGGTAGGATGGGTTGTTGCTGCTTTGTCGGCAGACATTTCTCTTACCAAATTGAGTTTCAAAAATACTTTTGAACCTTCTTTGACAAAAGACTTTAAGCCACCAAGTTGCTCAAACATTTGTTTGACTGCTTCGGTGACTTGTTGTTGCTCGTATTCTTTTACGTTTGCAAAAACGACTTTTGACATATTGTTAGTTCAAACTCCCTAAAAGTTGAGTGATAAAGTTCATATAGCCGGTTGCAGCTTGACAGCAAGATTGTGCAAATTCCTTTCCACCACCCGTGAGTGAATCGGAAACGGCCTTGACCAATAAACAAGGAACGTTGTTAAGACGGCAAGTAATCAAAATTCCTGCAGATTCCATGTCACAAATGTCTGCGCCAAATTGAGTTGCAAGACGGTTTTTGTCCTCTTTGGTGTCCACAAACTTGTCTGCTGATGCACATCTAACGACGGGTAAAGGTGCAATTTTTTGTGCAAGTTCAATCATTTGTTTGTTGGTGGAAATGGCAACGTCGTCAAAAATGGAATATCTTCCCACGGGAATACCAAAGGATGACGTATCCATGTCATAATGCACCACTTCGCCAACGTACATTGTGGAAAGAAGGGAAATTTCCTCTCTCAACGAACCAACGACGCCAAAGTTGAAAATGTATCTTGCGTCAAAATGAGAAATGAGAAGTTGGGTTGCAGCAGAAGCACAAATTTCGCCCACAGAACTGATGCAGACGTAAACCTTTTTGTCTTCCCAAAGGAAATTCCAAACGGAAAATCCATTGATTTTTTCAAGTTTTGCATTGACTTTTTGCAAAAAAGGAGCAATTTCTCTTTCCATTGCAACGACAATACCGACGTTCATTGTTTTCACCTCTAAAATGTTTAGCATATTGTACCACACATTTGACAAAGTGTAAATGATAACAAAACATTTAAAAAATTATAGTTGCAAAATATCTCGTTTTGGGTTAAAATGCCTGTATGAAAATTTGGTTGAAAACAATTTTAGAAGAAAAAGTAACACGTAGTGTCCTTTTTGAATGCGCTGATGCCTATGACGAGGACAGCGTTTTTTCTGCATTGCGCTCTGCTTGCAACGATTTGGACATTCCCACACCACTTTTTTCCAGAACTAATTACTTCAATTTCGTAACTTTCAACAGCGTAAGACTGAAAAGTTGTGACTTTGTAGAGTCGGTAGATTTTGACCAAATGGAATTGGAAATTGTAATTGAAAAGTAAAGGACGAAACTTTCGTCCTTTTTTTGTGCAGTAAAAAAGCCGTGACTTTTGTCACGGCTTTTTGGTTTTTATCTTTTTTGGATTTTACTATTCGCCAAAGACGGATTTGATTGTTTGGTACAAACCACTTTCAAATGGAGTGCCCAAACCACAGTATGCGTAAATTTCAGAAAGGGTTGCATCAACCACTCTGTCACCATATGCATCTGTGTGAGCAAGATCATCACTGTCTGTAAATGCAAATACTTTGAGATAGCTTTCTTTTGCTACGTCAAAACCTTTGCCTTCTTCTTGGCTTGTTGCAATTGCCAAAATTTCAATGCAAGGCAATTGAGACATTGCATAAGAAATGTAGTAGCAAGGTGCTTCGATAACGACAAATCTCCAATAGCTGGAATTGAGAGTTCCGTTGATTCCATATCTTGCCATGATGTCTTCAAACAATGCTTGGTAGTTGTGAGGGCCGTACTCAATTTCGCCATCTTCATTTTCGAAGTTGGCTCTGTTGATTGCGCTACCAAAATAACTGTTTGTATAAACACTTTGTTCAAATTCATCAACAGCCGTTGCAAGCATTACGATTGCCAAGTTGTTGAAAAGTTGATCGTACAAAATGCTGTTGTAAACGGAAGAAGATACTCCGTTTCGACCAAGCCAACCCTTCAAGAAAGCCATAAACAATGCTTCGTTGCCTTGAGATTGTGTTTCGTCAAGGTCCATTGCAATGGATACGCCGGGGTTGTAGATGTTGTTGTAGTAGTGACCAAATTCGTGAACGAAAGTAAATGCTCCAGAATAGCTGAAAGGTCCAAAGTACAAAATGGTTGCATCTTGTGCAGGGATGTAGTAACTGAATGCACCTTCGTGTGCGCCTTTGAAGTAGTTTCCGTTTCTAAACAACAAGTTTGCTTCGTGATAGAAGTCAATTACTTTGCTGTAATCTTCGCTGTAAAGCAATTCCAAATAGTCGCCAACTGCTTCGGAAACAATTCTATTGTCGAAAATGGAAGAGTTTGTAAAGGCTGCATAATATTCGCCGTTTTTACCAGAGAAGTTTGTTGATGCTGCACGATAACTTTCATAGACAGATTGGTAAACGTCTTTGAGATATTGACTGACGTAACCACGCATTGTTGCAACGTCTGCAGGGGAATAGTCACGGTCGTAAACGTTTTCGTAAGCATATTCGACGTAGTTGTCATAACCGGCAAGTGCGGCAATTTGATTGTTGATGGAAACGAAGTCTTCGTACAATTCCAAAACTCTATCACTGCTAGAATCAATTGCACGGAATTCCGTCAAAATTGCGTCTGCTTGATTGTTGAGGTCAACATAGTCGTCGTTGCCATAGCTGTCAGACAAAATGAGCGCTTGATCAATTTCGTCTTGTGTCCAACCATCTTCTGCGCTGAAGAAGAAGTTTCTATATTCCGTTTCATATACGAGACGATACAATGCGTAGAAGTCGGAAATAAGTTTCGTACGGAAGTTGGAGATGTTTTCATATGCAAGTTGTTCGGGGGTGCCTGCTTCGTCACCTGCTACCGAATAAAATACGTATGCGTATTGATATTGTTCCGTGACGTACATAATTTCTTCATAGAAATCATCGTAAAGAACTTCAAATGCATCGTTTGCTTGTTTCGTGGCATCACCATATTCTGCTTCGGGATCGAAATCTGCTGCTGCATCAAGGTTTGCCAAAATTGCTGCATACTTTTCTTCAATTTCCGTTTTTCTTTCTGCATCAAACGTAAATACAAATACTTCTGCATAGTTGTTTTCGCTGTCCAAACGTCTTACTTGCGTGCAACCTGTTTCTTCTGCATTGGAGCACAAAACCAAACGGAAGAAATCTTCTTCGTCCATATCAAAATGGTGACCAAGAGCATCAACTTCATTGTATCTGGTCTTTTCGCCACATGCACAAGTTTCTTCGTCATAACCTGCTTTTACACAAGTGGGATCAACTGTCACAACAACTGAAGAAACGTGTTCGCCACCTTCTTGCCAAGAGTGTTTGTGGTTTTCTTCCAATTCCCAACCTGCATACAAAGTTTTACCTTTGGTACCTTCAATAATTTCAAGTTCGTTCCAACGTTGTGAAGGATCGCAATCGGCTGTTTTGTACCAGCCTGTAAAGACGTAGCATTCTCTTTCGGGAATTGTAGGTTGAAGCAAAGTAAAGCCTACGTAGTTTTTGATCGTGCTTGTTTTGGGAGATGCATCTTCAAAGTTGAAATTGAAAGTAACGTTGGGGCCCATATCGTTGTTTCTTGTCCAACTTGCATACAACGTAATAGGTTCTGTTACTGCTGTTGCTTTGTCCCAAGGATTTTCACCTTTTTCATCCAAGCACCATTGATTGAACGTGCCGTATTCACTTGTAGGCGTGGAAGGGAATTTGATTTTGCTTCCAACACCAATTTGAGCCGTTGTGTTTTCTTGACCGTTGCGATAAACAAACGTTACCGTAACGGTTTCGCCGGGTTGGCAACCCGTTGCAATAACACAAGAGCAAACTAATACCAAAACTAATAATAATGATGTAAATTTTTTCATAGTTATCTCCTTATGTTGCTATTAAATTTATAGACTAATATAAAAACAATTTTACAACAATATACTTATCTTGTAAAACGAATAGCAATAATAATTAATTCTTTTTTGCCCAAATCTCCATCATTTTTCGACAATAAAGCAGTTTTTGTACAAAAAAAAGGCTTGAAAATCTCAAGCCTATAAAATCAATCTTTTTCCTTTTGACTGGACAACAAAAACACACTGAAATTGAGATTGCGTTGTTGCTCAAATTTAATTACAAATTTTTGTTTGTAGCCAAATCCAATCATGTTTTTGTAGTCTATTTTTATCTTTGCATCCTTTTGTTTGTCCTTGTCTTTTTGGGACAAGTGATTGTAAAGGGCAATCAAATCCAAGTGCATTTCTGAATTGGGTGCAACGTAAAAGACAAAATCTTCGTCGTCATCCTCGTCAAACACAACGTTGTTGTAGGTTGCCCCATTGATGGAAATTTCCACGTCGTTGGCAACGCCTTGACCGATATTTTCCAAAATGACGTACGCCTTTTCGCCCTTTTGCATCTCTCCTTTGAAACTGTTGACAGAAAATTCCACTTGGCTTTCCTTTTCGCCGTCAATTTTGATCACTTTTTTTATTCCAAAGCAAGGTCTTTGCAAATTGGCCCGTCTAGAATATTCATTTTGGTTGTAGGCTCTTAACCCAAGCCACAAAGAAACGGCCGCACTAGTCAACACACCCGAATATTGCAACCACTCACCCAAACGCCAATGACTGTAAAAGTCCGTTCCATGCACGATAAACACAACGGTCGTGGGTATCAAAAAGACGCTTAGGGCAATTCCAAACACTGTTAAGGTCAATTTTGTGTTTTTTTTCATTTTTCTCTCCTTTGATTTTTTGAGCCGTCATTTTACCACAAGAAAGGGCAATAATCAATAGGAAAATAAAAAAATCCCAAACTTTTTAGTTGGGATTTTTCTTTTTTTATTTACTTTTGTAAAAACGACGACATTTTTTTGTCATTTGTGCAATATCCTTGGTCAATTTTTCCGTGATATAGTTGGGTTTTGCTCTCCATTGCCAGTTGCCCACGGGAACGGAAGGAATGTTCATACGGCCTTTTTCGTTGGTCAAATTGAGATAGTCTTGCATGGGAATAACTGCCAAGTTTGCAATGCTTTTCATTGCCAATTCAATGACGTCATAGGTGCGAGTTTGTCCTACACCATTCCAACATTCTTTGTCAAAACGTTTTTTGCAATCGTCGGGCAACTCTTTGATCCAACTTGTCGTGCAATCGGAATCGTGCGAACCGGAATACACAATGCAATTTTCCGTCGTGTACATTCTGGGCAAATATTCTGCATTATCTTCACCAAAGGCAAATTGCAAAATTTTCATGCCGGGGAATTGCGTGTATTTGAGCAAATCTCTTACGTCTTGACTGACAAAACCCAAATCTTCTGCAATAATTTTTGCTTTTGGAACAGCCGTTTTGAGAACGTCAAAAAGTTCTTTACCAGGGGCAACGTTCCAACGGCCGTTTACTGCGTTTTCTTCGCCATAAGGAATTGAGTAATAGCTGGAAAAACCTCTAAAATGGTCAATTCGCAATACGTCGTAAAGTTGGAAACTTGCTTTTACTCTTTCCACCCACCAAGAAAAACCTTGTTGACGCATTTTTTCCCAATCGTAAATGGGATTGCCCCACAATTGCCCATCTTTGCTGAACGGATCGGGAGGACATCCTGCCACCACAGTGGGAACGTAGTTGTCGTCCAACAAAAATTGAGAGGGATCTTTCCATACGTCAACGCTGTCGTGAGCAACGTAAATGGGCATATCGCCAATAATAACGAGACCTTTTTGGTGTGCGTAATCTTTCAAATTGTCCCATTGTTGTCTGAAAGCAAATTGAATCCACTTCCAAAAGTCCATCTCTGCTTTGTGTTGAGATGCCGTTTTGCGTGCTTGTGCAACGTCTTTGTCAACGTCTGACCAACTTGTCCAATGGCTGTGGTTATATTTAACTTTCAACGCCATAAACAAGGCATAGTCGTCCAACCAACTTTTGTTCTTTTTGCAAAACGATTTAAATTGTTCGTCGGGTTGAAAACGGCT
>JAFQWS010000098.1 GCA_017407305.1 Clostridia bacterium | reverse complement strand
GTTTTGACTGCTTGGCACACTCTTCCGACTTGTCTTGGACAAGAATTGACTCTCCCCAAGAAGTCTTGGAAATTGGCCAAACATACGAATTTGTAGTTCTTTCCTTGAACAGAGAAAAGAACAGAGTATCCCTTGGTTATAAACAACTTCAACCTCAACCTTGGGTATTGGCAGCAGAAAAATTTGCAGTCGGCAACGTTGTAACAGGCAAAGTCGCTAGAATTATGCCTTTCGGCGCATTTGTCGAACTTGACAAAAACATTGACGGTTTGCTTCACATCTCCAACGTATCTTGGGAATGGATTGAAGACATCAACACGGTTTTGAAAGTCGGTGACGAACTTGAAGTTAAAGTTGTCGAATTTGACGGCGAAAACAAACGTATCACATTGTCCAGACGTGAAGTTTTGCCCAAACCTGAAAACGTTGAAAAACCTCAACAAGAGCAACCTCAAGAAGAAGTTGCAGAATAATCAACTACACAATTTACCTTTTGCCCAGTTTTTTGACGACTCCGACATCCAACTTGGTGAAAGGCGAAAATAAATAAGGAGGAAAATAACAATGTCCGATAAAATCAATAAACAAGAAATCGTGGCAAAGTTTGCCAGAAAAGAAGGTGACACAGGCTCTCCCGAAGTTCAAATCGCACTTTGACAGCCCGTATTAACCACTTGCAAAAACACTTGATTGCCAACAAAAATGACAATCACTCAAGACGCGGTTTGATGCAAATGGTCGGTCACAGAAAAGGCTTGCTTGATTATCTTAAACAAACCGATATCGAAAAATACAGAAAGATTATCGCAGAGTTGGAAATCAGAAAATAAAGCAAATAAAAGGGGAAGGCAATGTAGTTTTGTCATCCCCTTTTTTGTTTAATTTTGTAATTTAGTACGGTTTATTGCAACCGAGTTTGTTAATAATAAGGAGTAATTATGGAAAAAATCACAAAACAAATTGGAAATCGCACTTACTACGTTTTCAAAACCGAAATCGGTGGCAGAGAAGTAGAAGTCGAAGTCGGCAAGTATGCCGAACAAGCCAACGGAAGTTGCATGGTTAAGTGTGGTGAAACAGTCGTCATGACCAACGCAACGTTGGCATCAAGCGCTCGTGAAGGTGTAGACTTCTTCCCTTTAGGCGTTGATTTTGAAGAAAAAATGTATTCCGTCGGTAAAATTCCCGGTGGTTACAAAAAACGTGAAAGTCGTCCCAGCGACAAGGCAATTTTGACTTCTCGCTTGATTGACAGACCCATCCGTCCTCTTTTCCCTAAAGGATTTTACAATGACGTTTCCGTCGTTGCAACTGCAATGTCCGTAGAACCCGACATCCAACCCGAAGTTTGGGCAATGGTGGGCAGTTCCGTGGCACTTTCCGTGTCCGACATCCCTTTTGCAGGTCCCACAGGAAGTGTAGTTGTTGGTTACGTTGACGGTGAATATATCATCAACCCCACACAAGCACAAAAAGAAACGAGCAAACTTCACCTCAACCTTTCCGGTACGAAAGATGCCATCATGATGGTTGAAGCAGGTGCTGACGAAATTTCCGAAACAGAAATGCTCAATGCAATTTTGTTTGGTCACGAAGAAATTAAAAAACAATGCGAATTTATTGAATTTATTCAAAAAGAAATTGGCAAAGAAAAGATTGTTCCCGTTTTGCACACAGTTCCCGAAGAATATCAAGCACTCGTAAGAGAATTTGCTGATGAAAAACTTGACTGGGCTTTGGATACGTTTGATCGTTTTGAAAGACAAAACAGACAAGATCAAGTTGATGCAGAAACAAGAGCATACTTCGAGGAACACAACCCCACAGTCCTTCCTTACGTTGGCGACGCACTTTATGCATTGACAAAAGAAAAGGTCAGAAACAAGATTTTGTATAAAGGCATCCGTCCTGACGGAAGAAAACTTGACGAAATCAGACCTATTTGGTGTGACAATGGTTTCTTGCCCAGAGTACACGGCAGTGGTTGCTTCACACGTGGTATGACACAAGTTATCACAACAGCAACGTTGGGTACAATTTCCGAAGTTCAAAAATTGGAAAACCTTGACGAAAACGAAACGTTCAAAAGATATATGCATCACTACAATATGCCCGGCTATTCCACAGGCGAAGCAAAACCT
>JAFQWS010000097.1 GCA_017407305.1 Clostridia bacterium | reverse complement strand
TTGTGACCAATAAGTGCAGTCACTTTGCTGGTTGGAGTGACGAGACTTGAACTCGTGACCTCATGGTCCCTAACCATGCGCGCTACCAAGCTGCGCTACACCCCATTAGCGAAATATATTCTAGCAACAAAACGCCAAGTTGTCAAACGTTTGCAAAATAAAAAGCAACTTTTTTGCAAGATAAATAAAGGTCTATTGAAAAACTTTCAAAATTGTTGTATAATTGTCAAAAAACAAGGAGATTGTCATGAACGAAAAAGAACAAGTCAAATTTCCCAATGCTCATCCACCCAAAGTGGAAATAAAATTGCCCAAACCTCAACGCAAGAAGGGAAGAAAAAACAAATAAAAATAATTTAAAATTATTTTTATTGTTGACATATGTTGTCAACATATCTAGTGTATAATGCAATCATCTTAGATGGAGGTTGCCGTTATGCCTTTGTTTATAGTTTTTATTCTTACTTTTTTCTATTCGCTTTTTGAGTCGTTGCTAAAATACAAATAGAATAAGTTTTTTCATTGTTTAGACCTACCTTTGACAAAAGCCACCCTTTTTTTGTGGGTGGCTTTTGTTTATCTAATTTTTTCTATCAACTTGACAATGCGGTTGGCAATTTGTTGGTTTTGATTTTGACTGTTACTTTCCACCATAACACGAATTTTTGGCTCGGTGCCACTTGCTCTTATCAAAAGCCTTCCATTTTCTCCCAAGAAATTGCTCCATTTGGAAATTTCGTGAGCTAAATTTTCGTTGTTCATTACCTTGAACTTATCGCCCACTTCCACGTTGACATTGGTTTGTGGAAAGGGCTTTGCAAAGCAAACGTCGTTTAAGGTCGTGTGGGTGGTTTTTACAATGTTTGCCAAAGTCAATGCTGTCAAGATGCCGTCACCGGTGGTGTGAAAATCTTTCAAAATGACGTGTCCACTTTGTTCGCCACCGATCACAAGATTTTGTGTCAACATTTTTTCCAACACGTACTTGTCGCCAATGTCGGCACGAACAAGCCCAATGCCAAAGTTGTTAAGTTGTTTTTCAATGCCCATATTGGTGTGGCTTGTGCCAACCACTTTGTCCCCTTTCAGCATTCCTTTGTCTTTCCAATGTTTTGCAATGCCCAAGACCACCATGTCGCCGTCAATGACGTTGCCTTGGTGGTCAACTGCAATCAATCTGTCGGCATCTCCGTCAAAAGCAAAGCCCATATCAGCACCCAAATCAACAACTTTTTTTGCAAGTTTTTCAGGATGCAATGCGCCACAATTTTCGTTGATATCCAAGCCGTTGCAATGTGTATTAAAAGCCTTTACCTTTGCGCCAAGATTTTTAAAAATTTTTGGCGAAATGCGACTTGATGCACCGTTACTGCAGTCCAGAAGCACAAAAAGTCCACTCAACGTGCAATTTGTTGTGTTTTGCAAAAAGTCTTGATAGTCTTTTACAAGTCTATGTCGCTGAGAATACTTTCCAATTTTTTCAAAAGTGCAAACCTTGTTTTGAATAAAATTTCTTTCCAGTTCAGTCTCTATTTTTTCGCCAAGTTTGTATCCATTTTTGTCAAAAATTTTTATTCCGTTGTACTCTTTTGAATTGTGACTTGCCGAAACAACAACACCAAAGTCGACAGCAAGTTTTCGTGTCAAATAGGCAACGCCCGAAGTGGGCACAATGCCCAAATCAACAACGTTTGCTCCGCCGTTGGTTGCTCCCGCAGAAAAAGCGCAAGTCAAAAAAGAACAAGTTGTGCGTGTGTCACAGCCAATTAAAATGGTAGGACGGTTTTTCAAGGTTGCCAAGGCGTTGCCACATTTGTAGGCAACGTCAAAAGTAAGGTCAACGTTTACTTTGCCCCGAAGCCCGTCAGTGCCAAAAAATGCGCCCATTACTCTTTCTCCTTCAAGTAGTTATACGCTCGATTTGGCTTGACTTCTTGTCGGCAACGACCAATGACAAAGTCGCCTTTAATCAAATCGTTTGTCACCGTTGTTCCGGCAGAAATATAAACGTCGTCGTCAATATGTACAGGTGCGATTATGTTGCAGTTGCTTCCCAAAAAGCAGTAGTTGCCAACGGTGGAGCGACTTTTTGTTTTTCCGTTGAAGTTTACAAAAATCACCCCACAACCAATGTTGCAATTTTTGCCCAGGTCGGCATCTCCAACGTAGGCAAGATGCCCAACCTTGCACCCTTCTTGCAAGGTGGAATTTTTAATTTCCACAAAATTTCCAATTTTGCACCTTTTGCCCAAACAAGTGTTTGGTCTCAATCTTGCAAAAGGACCAATTTTGCAATCTTTTTCAATGGTGCAATTTTCAGCGTGAGTGCTTTCCAACGTCACGTTTTGGTCAATTATGCATCCAACAATATGATTTCCACCCAACAAAACGCAGTTGTCGCCAATTACCGTGTTGCCATCAACGTGATTGTTGGGATAGATTGTCACGTTGTTTCCCAAGATGACCTTTTCCCCAATGAAAGTGGTGCAAGGGGAAAGAATTTTCAAGTTTTTTCCGTGTTTAAATTTTTTGAAAAACATTGTTGTACTCTCAACAATAAATTATGCAAACACCCCCTCGTTTGTTGCAATAAAAAAGCCTGTGCTTCCACAGGATTTTGATATTAAGTAATTATGATTTTATTCAATTATTTTGCCATATCAAGCAAAAGTTCTTCATTTTTTTTGATTGTTGTACATACTGATTTTCTCTCCACATAACAATTGATTTACGTTGATATCTAAAATTGTCCACAATTCAAGCATAATGGCAGAATCGGGCATTGCATTGCCTCTTTACCATTTGGAAATTGCTTTGTCGGTGATACCGAGTTTTTTTGTCAACTGCATTTTCGTTAGATTTTGCTGTTTTCTGCACTCGGCAATAAATTTTCCTATTTTCAATTGATCGGAGGCCCATTGCATATGGTATAACCACCGTTTCAATCAAAGTACACCTATCATTGGTTTAGTGGAGAAATAAACCATTGGCAGAGTAGTTGGTATCAATTTTTATTTTCAATTTGCATTGTACAATAGTTTTTCAAAGAAATAAAGGTACAATCTTGCTCGTTTAAAGCAACACCACTTGCATATAAAAATGCACCTTTGCAAAAAAGCAAAAGTGCATTTTTGTTGGTGGAGCTGACGGGACTTGCACCCGTGTACCATCAATTGACCATGAGGGTTCTACATGCTTAGTCTTTTGAGAAATCTTGCCCAGCTTGTTCAAAAGACAAAACGCACCAAGCAAAGGTTTTTTATTTGTTTAACTTTCCGACGCAAAACCACTCGCCGTCAAGCGATTTGCACTGTATGACGCCACTGGTGTGCCGTGCAAAAAACACAGGTGACGAGTCCAGAACTATGCTGCGACGTAGGATGCAGAATTGCTTCTGCTGAAAATGCTGTTGTTTGCATTTAATTGTTTTGCACTTTTTACGTAGCTTGCTCTACGACATGCTTTTCTCACCATCTAAATTAACGGGCGAATCTATAAACAGCCCCAAAATGGAATTGTATTTTAGCACAAGCCTCTAAAAAAAGCAACACCTTATTGACACAAAAACACCAATAGATTACAATGTAATCAAAGGAAAAATGCTATGAAAAATTACTATTTGGACAGATTAAGTTGGATTTTCAAATACACAAGCAAAAATTTTGGTTACGTTCTATTAAAAACCCTTTGTCTTTTGGTGGGCGTACCTTTGTATGCAGTTTTGTTTGTGGTGGAAATGGTTGTTACGTTTGTGTACGCAATCTTTTCCATTATTCCCGTGATCAACGTGGTGGTGTTTATTGTCAGTCGTGCAATTTTGTTTGTGTGCGACTTGGGCTTTTACGTCAATATTTTGCCCGATTTAAAACAATACAAAACACTGCATCCCAAAGTTGACCAAGACGCGCAAGAAAAGTTTGAAACGCCCGTCGCTCAAGACGAGCAACAAAATGATGATGAATAATATTTTTGAAAGAAACGTAAGTTTATGGGGAGAAACTGCCCAAAATAATTTAAGAAACGCCACAGTTGCCGTCTTTGGTTTGGGTGGTGTTGGTTGCGCTTGCGTGGAAGGGTTGGCGCGTGCAGGCGTGGGAAATTTGGTCTTGTGCGACAGTGACAAGTATTGTGCTTCCAACGTCAATCGTCAACTTTTTGCCACAAGCGACACTTTGGACAAATTCAAGACGGAAGTCGCCAAAGAGCGTATTTTGTGCATCAACCCCCATTGTAATGTGCAAATAGTGACCTGTTGCTTCAATTTGGAAACGGCACACTTGTTTGATTTTTCTCAATACGACTACGTTTGCGACGCCATCGACAGCGTTCAAAGCAAGGTGCTTTTGACCAAGTTGGCAAAAGAACACAACGTGCCAATCGTGTGTTGTATGGGTACGGGCAACAAATTGGATGCAAGCAAGTTTTCCGTTCAGGACGTTTCCAAAACTACCGTTTGTCCTTTGGCAAAAGCGTTTAGAAAAAACCTTAAACAACAAAGCATCACGTCGGGAGTAAAAGTGGTCTTTTCCACCGAAGAGCCTTTCCGTTTTGATGGCGCATATTCCGTTGCTCCGTCCAGTTGTTCTTTTGTGCCAAACGTTGCAGGCTTTTTGTTGGCACAAACGGCAATTTTGGAAATTATTAAAAAATCTGATATTGACTAATGTTTTTCAGTTTGGTACAATATACCAAACGGAGGATGGTTTCAATGAAAGTTAAAAGAGTATTTACCACAATCGCATCAATTATCAACATTGTCGTTGCAATGTTTTTCTTTGCACTTTCCGTCGTTATGACGTTGGGTTTTGCAACGGAATTTTTGCCTCAAGCAGTTGCAACCGTCTATGACAAGTTTTTTGAAGTATTAAATCAATACACAACTTACGTTCAATCTTTTTGGGTAGTGTTGGCTGTAGCTTGTTATTTGCCCAGTGTTACACTTGCTGTTGCAAACGTTTGTTTGCTCAAAAAGAAACCTGCATTGGGTTTTGGTACGGTCATGGCTTTCATTGGTTCGGCTGTTGCATTGGCAGTGCTTTACTTGACTCAAGTCGCATGGGTAATTGAATCTATTCAATATTTTGACTACATCGTTTTGTGTGCAGTGGCATTTCAATTGTTTTTGTATTTCATTTGTTTATTCTTGCCCAACAAGGCAAAAGCACCCAAAGTGGCAGTGGAAAAAGAACAAATTGTCGACGAAGAGCAACCTCAAGAAGTTGCAGTTGAACAACCTCAAGAAGTTGCAGTTGAACAACCCCAAGAAGTTGCCACTCAAGCACAAGAAGTGGAGCAAAAGGAAGAAACACCTTCAATTCAAGAAGAACTTGCAAAACTTCAAGCAGAACCTGTCGCACCCAGCCAAGAAGCCATTGCAAATCGTGGTGTAAGACGCTCGTCTGCACCTGCGCAACGAAAAGGTGTTGATGCTCCTCAACAACCCAAGGTTGAGTCCATCATTCAACCCACAAGTAAACCTCAAAAAGAAGTTCCCGCAAAATTTGAAGTACAAGAAAACATGTCCGTTGCACAAGTTGTGGACAGCACCTATGGAAGCACCCCTGCCTACAATGGAGACAGAACGCGTTATTTGGACGACACCACAAGCAAACAATTGGAAAAAGTCAAACGTTTGTACGAACTTGGTGCAATCACCGAAAACGAATATACTGCGCTCATTATGTCTTTCTTGTCCGACAAAAAGAACTAAAAATTTACAACTATTATTTAAAAAGCAAGTGCAAATTGCACTTGCTTTTTTTTGTTTTTGCAAAAGCAATTCGCCAAAAAAATGGCAAGAGTTTTCTTAAAAGAAAAAAGCGTGAAAAAAGAGCAAAAAAGTTTAGTAATTTTAATCTAAATGTTTGACAAAACTTAACTTTCGCGTATATAATCACATTGTTTTTACAACACGTTTTTTGTCGCAAAAGGTGTTAAAAAAGTTATTGTGCGACAAGTTTTTATAAGGGGGTATGCCTTTTATGGAAATTGGAAAAAAATTGAAACAAATACGACTGCAAAGAGCGTTGACGCAAGAAGAACTTGCCGACAGATGCGAACTGACAAAAGGTTACATTTCTCAGTTGGAAAACGATTTGTGCAGTCCGTCCATTGCAACGCTTGTGGACATATTGGAGTGTCTTGGCATCTCTTTGAAAGAGTTTTTTGCCGACAGCGAAAATGAAAAGGTTGTTTTTGGTCAAGAGGACTACTTCCAGTCGGCAAACGGAGATGGCACAAGCACGTGGCTTGTTCCCAACTCTCAAAAAAACGACATGGAACCCATCATTTTGACTTTGCCACAAGAAGGAGCATCGGTTGTTAGAGAACCTTTTGAAGGGCAAGAGTTTGGTTACGTTTTGCAAGGCAAGATAAAGATTGTTTGCGAAAATCGAACGTACACCGTCAAAAAGGGCGAAGCCTTCTATTTGGATGGCAAACGTCAACACCAATTGGTCAACGTGGCAAAAAATCAATCACAAGTTTTGTGGGTGGCCACTCCCTCAAATTTTTAAGGAGCACAAATGAAAAAAAACGACACCTCAAAAATTATCGAACTCAAAAATGTAAACAAATATTTTGGTGTAAAACCTGCAGTAAACAACGTATCTTTCTCCATCAAAAAGGGCGAATTTGTCACTTTGTTGGGCCCTTCCGGCTGTGGCAAAACGACCACTTTGCGCATGATTGCAGGTTTTGAAAAACCCACCGATGGACAAATTTTGTTCAACGGCGAAGATATCACCACCGTTCCTCCCCACAGACGCAATCTCAACACCGTTTTCCAAAAGTACGCGTTGTTCCCTCACCTCAACGTGTTTGGCAACGTTGCGTTTGGTTTGAAAAACAAACTTGTGGAAAATGGCACGAAAGAAAAGGGTGGCAACACTTACCAACTTTATCGCAAGTTGACCAAAGAAGAAATCAAACAAAAGGTGGAAAAAGCCTTGAAAATGGTGGACTTGGAAGACTATGGATACAGAAGTGTAGACTCTTTGTCGGGTGGTCAACAACAACGTGTTGCCATTGCTCGCGCATTGGTAAACGAACCGGAAGTTTTGTTGTTGGACGAACCTTTGGGTGCATTGGACCTTAAAATGCGCAAAGATATGCAGTTGGAACTTAAAGCAATGCACAAAAACTTGGGCATTACTTTCGTATACGTAACACACGATCAAGAAGAAGCCTTGACCATGTCGGACAGAATCATCATCATGAAAAACGGTGTCATCCAACAAATTGGCACAGCAAAACAAGTTTATGACGAACCTGCAAACGCGTTTGTTGCCGACTTCATTGGCGAAAGCAACATTTTCTCTGGCACAATGAAAAAAGACTTTTGCGTCAACTTCATCAACCACGATTTTGAATGTGTTGACAAAGGATTTAAGAGCAACGAACCAATCGACGTCATCATTCGTCCGGAAGATTGGGTATGTGTAGACAAAGATGACGAAAAGGCACAACTTCAAGTAAAAGTTTCCAGTTGCGTTTTCAAAGGCGACCATTTCTTGTCCACCGTCAACACCATTGACGAAGAAGAAAACGAAATTCAAATCACCGACAACATCCCCAAAAAAGAAAATGAAATCATTGGTTTGTACGTCAAACCTTTTGATATTCAAGTTATGCACAAAGAACGCATCATCAACGTTGTGGAAGGCGAAATTGTCGACGACGGCGTGGTGGAATTTTGTGGTGGCAAGTTTGAATGCAACTGCAATGCAGAAATTGGCACAAAAGTAAAAGTATCCATTGATTTTGACGACGTAGAATTGCACGACGACGAAGAAGACGGCACAATTGGCGTTACCGTTGTCAACAGCATCTACAAAGGAAGTTATTATCAATGTATCGTGCGCACGGACGAATACGTCGACTTTTTCGTTGACACCGAAGATGATTGGTTGGTTGGCGACAGAGTCGGTTTGTCGGTGGCAAAAGAAAAATTGATTGTTGAGGTGTTGCCCAATGAAGAAGACTAAAGGCATTACGTTGACCAGACGCGCCTTTGCCTATCCCTACGTCTTGTTTTTGATGTTGTTTGTGGTGGTGCCTTTGGTTTTGATCTTGCTCAATGCCTTTTTGGTAGATGGAGCATTGAGTTTTGACAACTTTGTCGAATTTTTCTCGGACACAACGGGACTTCAAGTGTTGGAAAACTCTCTTATCATAGGTTTTGCAACGACTTTGTTGTGTTTGCTTATTGGTTATCCCACGGCATATTTTTTGGCAAAGTATCATGCATCCAGCAAAATTTACGTTTTGTTGTTCATTTTGCCCACTTGGGTAAACTTTCTTATCAGAACATTGTCCACAAAGGCAATTTTCTTGGCACTTGGCATTGAACTTGGCATGGGAACGGTTGTGTTTGGTATGGTTTACAACTATCTTCCTTATATGATTTTGCCTTTGCACACGGCAATTGCAGGCATTGACAAAAATTTGATTGAGGCATCTCACGACTTGGGAGCAAACGGCTTGCAAACTTTCGTCAAAACAATCGTGCCTTTGTCTTGGTCGGGCATTTTGTCGGGAATAACAATGGTGTTTATTCCCTCGGTATCAACTTTTGCAATTTCCGAACTTTTGAGCAATCGTCAAATTTTCTTGTTTGGCGATTCCATCCAAACCAAGTTTTCACAAAACATGTATGGTGTGGGCAGTGTCATGAGTTTGGTCATGTTGTTGTTGGTGGTGTTGTTCAATCTTTTGGTCAACCGTGCCGGTGGCAACGATGATGACGTTTCAAGGAGTATGCTATGATGAAAAAAGAAAAAGTTCAACGTGCGTTTGCCGAAAGTTATTTGGCAATCGTCTTGGCATTGCTCTATTTGCCAATTTTGGTCATTATCGTATTTTCTTTTACCAACAGCGCAAACTTCTCCTTTTCCAACGGATTTACTCTGGAAGCTTACGCCTCCATTTTTACGTCGGAAAAAACACCTGCATTGTTGGATGCGCTCAAAAACACCTTTGTTTTGGCAATTGTGTCGGCAGTCATTTCCACAGTTTTGGGAACGTTTGCAACCATTGGTATTTTCTATTTGAAACCAAGACTCAAAAAAATCACTTTGGCTGTCAACCAACTTCCCTTGGTCAACAGCGAAATTGTTATGGCAGTCAGTTTGATGGTCTTTTTTGCAACCTTTGCCTTCCCTCAAGGTTGGGTAAGACTTATCATTGCACACGTATCTTTTTGCACCCCTTACGTTGTTTTGTCCATTTTGCCTCGTCTCAAACAAATGAATTCCAATTTGTACGAAGCAGCACTTGACTTGGGATGCAAACCCTTTGAAGCCTTGGTAAAGGTCATTATTCCCTACATTTCCAGTGGCATTGTCAACGGATTTGTCATGGCTTTCACCATTTCAATGGACGACTTCATCATCACGCAAATCAACAAAGGTCAAACGGGCATTGAAACGTTGTCCACCTTCATTTATGAAGACGCACGTCTTAAAAGTTTGGAACCTTTCTGGTTTGCAGTATTTTCCATCATTTTCATTGTCGTTATGACGGCATTGTTGGTGGTAAACGTTAGAAAGAGCAAACGCGAGGAGGCATAAAATGAAAAAGATATCTTTAATTTTGGCCTTTATTCTCGCAACGACTTTGATTGTCAGTTTGTGTGCTTGCGCACCCAGTACAGCCGACAAACTTGTCATTTACAACTGGGCAGACTACATTTACGACACCGACTTGGAAGATTTTGCTGAGTTTTACTTGGAACAAACGGGACGCGAGGTAGAAATTACCTACGTAACCTTTGACACCAATGAAACAATGTTGACAAAAATTCAACAAGGCGACGCAGACGTTGACGTCATTTGTCCAAGCGAATACGCAATTCAAAAGTTGATTGAGGGTGGTTATTGTTTGCCCATCAACTACTTTGATGACGACCAATATCAAAACAGCCAATACGTTGACGACAGAATTATTGAAAAAATTGACAACGTTTTTTCATCCATCACTTGCCCCAACGTTGGCACGGTAAAAATGAGCGACTACATGGTTCCTTATATGTGGGGAACGTTGGGCGTTTTGTACAACCAAGACGTTTTTGAAAGCAACGGTGTTTCCATTGAAGAAATTTACGATGCAGGTTGGGGCGTCTTGTGGAACAAAGACAAAAATGGCGACCTTTTGTGCCAAGAACTCAACAAAAGAATTTTTATGAAAGACTCCATCCGTGACGTTTACGCATCCACCGTTTTGTATTTGAAACAATACGACCTTTTGCCTCAAGGCTATGAAACATTGTCTGTTGGACAACTTATCAACACGGTGGACGACATCCTTTTGTCTAAAGTGGAACAAGCGTTGCTCAACCAAAAAGAAGTGTTGTATGGTTACGAAGTGGACTTTGGCAAAAACGATTTGATTGCAGGAACAGCCTATGCCGACCTTGCTTGGAGTGGTGACGCAATTTACGCAATTGAAGAAGGGGAAGCCGAAGGAGTTACTCTCAACTATTTCTCTCCCGAAGTGGGTGGCAACATTTGGTTTGACGGTTGGATAATTCCCACCTCTTGCCAAAACGAAACGGGCGCAAAACTTTTCATTGACTATCTCAATCGCCCTGACGTTGCAACACAAAATATGGTTTACATTGGCTACACCTCGGCAGTTGATTCCAGACAAATTTGCCAAATGCCCGAAGTTTTGGAAATTTTGTTGGAAAACGAATATGCCGAACTTGATGAATACGGCAACGTTGATGCAAGTTATTTCTTCGACAGCGAAATTCGTTATCCTTTGGATCACTTGGATTCCGACTACGTTGACACTCGTTTGGGTGTTATGAAAGACTTTGGTACAAGCAACTCCAAAGTGGTGCAAGTTTGGGAAAGAGTTCGCTCCACAGGTGTTTCTGCTTGGACGTTGTTGGGTGTATCCATTGTTATTTTTGGCATTGTAGTGGGCACAATTTTCTTGCTTATCTACGTTGACCAAAGAAAACGTATGTGCGTACTTATTGAAAACAAAGACTAATTCAACAAAAAAAAACGCGAGACCCATTTGGTCGCGCGTTTTTTTGTTGCAATTTTTTAATAAACGTCATCTTTATTTAGCGACGTGCTGTTTTGTTCAAAAAGTCCAGCCGAGTGTTTTATCATTTTTTGCAAAACGTTTTTCTTTACGCAAATGATTACAAGAGCCACGTTAAATGCGTTTACTGCAATCATCCAAGGAACTCTCACAAAGTATCCTAGAAAGGTGGTCCACTCGCCACTTGCCATCCACCATTGTCCAAAGGTATTCAAAAAGGTAGTGCAAACAAGGGAGGTTATTACAAAAGCAATAAAAACCTTTTTAGTGACACTTTTGATGGGCAAATGTTGACAAAGTGCCACAATCACGCCAATCAAAGCATTGCTCAACAACAAAAAGGGGTTGAACAAGTCGTATGTAGCAACCATAAAGCTGATTACGTATCCCATCAGTCCCACGCACGCAGCCGACCAAGTGCCCAAAAATACTCCCGCCAAAAAACTGAAGAAGTACACAAAGGACACAAATTGCGTTGCATAAAGGTTGTTTGTAACGATGCACATAACAACGTTTAGCGCAGTCAAAATTGCCGTCAAACAAATATTTAGTGTTTTGTTTCTTATTCTAATCACTTTCAATTTTCCTTGCTGAAATTTGCATTGGCTTTAAGCAACAATTTGTCAACAAATTTACTTGCCACAACTATGTAAATCAATACAAGGTTGCCCAATGCAACGGGGGCTTGGAAAGCCATACGACCAAGCATAAAGGCAAAAAAGCCTTTTGACGAATTGATGAAAAGGTAGATGCCCAAGCAGTTCAAAAATGCCGTGCATATAACGAGGCAAATGACGAAAGAGAGAGCCAATTTTACCCAATTTTTCCATTTGAGTTTCCACATCAAGGCAGGGATAACACCCAACAACATACAAGACAAACCAATCAAGGGGTTGTATGCGCCCAACGGATGAATAAGGTGTCCGATAAAATCTCCCAAAAAACCAACGCACGCACCGGAAATTGGTCCAAGATAAATACCTGCGACAAAACACAAAAAGTACACAAAGGAAAAAACTTGTGTTGCCGAAGGGTTGAGTGGAATGGTGAAAATGTTTGTCACCACGCAAAGGGCCGTAAAGACGGCAGTCAAGGTGATTTTCAAAGTTTTGTTCATTATACAAAAACTCCTTGTAAAAAATTACAAAGAATCCGTGTTTGCAACGGATGCGACGCCTTATCGCGGAATAAATCCTTTTGTTCACAAGCAACATCCCATCTTGTGACACTAAGAACGCAAGTCGCCTACTCTGCAAATTTATTATGTAACTTTTTTTCAATTTTGTCAATGGGGTGTATGTATAACAAAAGCACAATAAAACAAAATAAAAGCGATATGTTAATTATATTTTTTAGAGCAATAATACTTTTTACCATCTTGCTTATCGTCATGCGCCTGATGGGCAAAAGACAACTTGGCGAAATGGAGCCTTTTGAACTTGTGATAACCTTGGTTTTGTCCGAATTGGCGTGTATTCCCATGTCGGACAGAAATATCCCCTTGTCTTATGGCATTGTTGCAATTTTATCAATGCTGGTTATTCACCAAGTTATCCTCATCCTTTCCAAAAATTCCAACGTGCAAAAGTTGATTTCTGGCAAGGCTGTGGTGGTGTACGACAAAAAGGGCATCAACTTGTACGCATTGAAACAAATGAATATGCAAGTTGCCGACCTTTTACAAGCGTTGCGCACAACGGGACACTTTTCTTTTGAAGAAATTTTGTATGGTGTCATGGAAACCAACGGTCAGTTGACGGTCGTACCCAAAAGGGACTTTGAACAAAGACAACAAACCTTGCCTGTTCCAATCATTTTGGACGGCAAGTGGGACGAAGAAGATATTGAGCGCAACAAAGTGGACAAAAAGGTCATTGAAGATTTTGTCAGAAAATGTGGCTATCGGATTAAAGACGTTGCAATGTTGACGCTTGACCAAGAAAATCGCATTGTCGTTCAATTTATGCGTGGCGAATTGTTTTGCAAAACTATTCAAGGGGGTAAATTGATTCATGAACACTAGAACGTGGTTAATTCTTGGCATTGTATTGGTTTTGATTTGGGGTGCAGGGCTTTTTGAAGTTTTCTACTTGCAAAAGAAATACGCTCAAATGCAAGCCGACTGCCAACGTATGATTGAGTTGTGTCAAGAAGAAAGTGCAACGGTGGGCGACTTTCAACAAGTGTTTCAAAAGTGGAGCAAACTCAAAAAGACCACCGAACTGATGTTGCCCCACGTTGACACCTACGAATTGCATTTGAGGTTTAGCGAGTGTTACAGCTACATCGTGGAAAAAGATTTCAAAAATGCCGAAGCACAATTGTGCGTGGCAAAAGACTTACTTGAATATATTCCAGAGATGACCAAGCCAACGTTGAGGAATATTGCATAAAAACCGTTTTAATATCTAAAACGGTTTTTTTAAATTGTCTTTACAAACCCACCTACCTTTGTTATAATTATATAACTATGAAAAACTTTATTACATTTGAAGGTTGCGATGGCGTTGGCAAAAGTTTTCAAATAAACTTGCTCAAAGACTATTGCAAAAAACACAGTTTAAACAACGTTATTTTCACTCGTGAACCGGGTGGCAGTGCTGTTTCAGAAAAAATTCGCAACATCATTTTGGATGCAAAAAACGATTCCATCACCGATTTGTGCGAGGCATTTTTGTATGCAGCAAGTCGTGCACAACACGTGGAAGAAGTCATATTGCCTGCACTTGAACAAGGCAAGGTTGTCATTTGCGACCGTTTTGTGGACAGTTCTTACGTTTACCAAGGTGTTGGCCGTGGTTTGGGCATGGAAAAGGTTGTGGCGCTCAACGCACTTGCCGTGGGCAACTGCATGCCTCAATACACGGTATTTTTGGATTTGCCTCCCAAACAAGCATTTTTGCGCAAGGGTGGTGTGGACAAAGCCGACCGTTTGGAAACAGCCGATATGTCTTTCCACGAAGCATTGTATGATGCTTACAAAAAACTCATCAAGACCTATCCCGAAAGATTTATCGTAATTGATGCTTCCGGAACCATTGCCCAAACGCAAGAAAAAATTATTCGTGCATTGACGATAAGAAACGTAATCTAATGGATTTTGCATTGTTAAAAGACAACAACATAGTCAAAGCATTGTCCAAAGCCTTCAAAGAAGGCAAAAACGTCAACAGTTACGTTTTGCAATGTGAAAAACAACTTGCCGACAACCTACTTACGTGGTGTGCCGACGTTGTTTTGTGCAAAAATTTTGGATGCAACGATTGTTTGACTTGCCGAAAGGTTTTTTCCGGCAACCATCTTGACGTTTTTAGATTGCCCAACAAATTAAAAGAAAAGAACACCGACAAAATGGAAATTGCCGACGTTCGTTTTTTGTTGGAAGAAGAGGAAAAACGTCCTGTAGAAGGGGACAAAAAGGTCTTTTTGATAAATGCTTGCAACAGCTTGAAAGGTGTTGCCGTTGCCAACTGGCAAAACGCCTTGCTCAAAACGTTGGAAGAACCTCACAAAAACGTTTACATTTTTATTGCAGTGGAAAATGCACAAGGTTTGTTGCCCACCATCATTTCCCGTTGCCAAGTGTTGACTTGCCAAAAGACCAAAGAAGAAGAAATTGTCAACTATTTGTCAAGACAAGGTTGCACACAAAAGGTTGCCCAACTTGCCACCTTGCTTTGTGATGGCAGTTTGCCAAAAGCCGAAGAAGTTGTGGCCGACACAACCTATTTGGTGGCATTGGAGGAGGTTGTTCAAGCACTCAAAACAACCACTTCCACCAAAAACGCGTTGCCTTTTGTTGCACTTTTGCACAATCACAAAGATGACGTTGACAAATATTTTCAAATAATTACAGCAGTTTTGATGCAAACGTTGCATTACCGTTTGCATCAAGAAAAATTTGTATTGAGCAGTTGGGAAGAAGACGTTTGTTCCATTTGTGCTCAATATTCAATACAAGCCGTTCTTGCAGTAACAGGCTTGGTGGAAAAAGCAAAAAAAGATATAGACAGTTCCGTCAACTTTTCCGTTGTTATTGACAACTTGGTGGCGGACGTATTGGAGGTAAAATTCAGATGCCAAATATAATAGGCGTTCAGTTTAAAGAAGTGGGCAAAGTGTACTACTTTTCTCCTGCTGACGTGCAATTTGCCGTAGGCGAAGGGGTTATTGTAGAAACAACCCACGGCGTAGAATATGGCAAGGTGGTCATTGCCAACAAAGACGTTGACCAATCGGAAATTGTTGGACAACTCAAAACCATCGTTCGCAAGGCAACGGAAGACGACACACGCATTTACAAAGACAACTTGTCGCGCAGAAAACAAGCAATAAAACTTTGCGAAGAAAAAATTGCCAAAAGAAAGTTGGAAATGAAAATTGTCGATTGCGACTACACCTTTGACAATTCAAAAATTGTTTTCTATTTCACAGCCGAAGGTCGCGTGGATTTCAGGGAACTTGTCAAAGACTTGGCAAGTGTGTTCAAAATTCGCATTGACCTAAGACAAATCGGCATAAGAGACGAGTGCAAACTTTTAGGTGGACTTGGACCTTGTGGCAGAGCCTGTTGTTGCAACAGCCACATGGGAGATTTTGAAAGAGTTTCCATCAAAATGGCAAAAAACCAAGGTTTGTCCCTCAACCCCACCAAAATTTCCGGTTTGTGTGGCAGACTTATGTGCTGTTTGAAATATGAAAACGACTATTACGTGGAAACACTCAAAGTTATGCCCAAGGTAAACAGCGAAATTCAAACTCCCGATGGCAAAGGTTTGGTTACAGCATGCGATCTTCTCAAACGCACCGTTTCCGTCAAGGTTGCCACTGATGACGAAGTGGAAATCAAAACGTACACCTTGGATCAACTTGACGTTAAAATTGACGAAAGCGCAACAGACGATGATGACGACGGCGAAATGGATGTCGAATAAAGGTCTAATTTGATAGACAAAACAATTTTGTTGTTTTATAATACGAGTATCTTAATTAAGATAAAGGAGAAAAAATTATGGCTCACAAAATCAGCGACGAATGTATCTCTTGTGGTAGTTGTGCTGCTGTTTGCCCTGTCGGTGCAATTTCCGAAGGCGACGGCAAATACGTTATCGATGCAGACACTTGCATTGATTGCGGTGCATGTGCAGGTCAATGCCCTGTCGGTGCAATTGAAGAAGCATAACACAAATTTTTTTCGCCCACGTTTTATACGTGGGCTATTTTTTTACAGTTGAAAAACAATTTCATTTGTGATAAGATAAAAAAGATGACAACACTTTTACCCAACGAAAAAATTGAAGATTTACTTTGTGGTGGTTTGAAAATTATTCAAAGCAAAACTTTGTACCGTTTTACTTCAGATGCCGTCATTTTGGCAAATTGCCTTGGGGCAGTTGCTCAAAAAGTCGTGTGTGAAGTGGGAACAGGCAGTGGAGTCATTTCAATTCTTGCCACCAAAAAGTTTTCTCCAAAGAAAATCGTTGCTGTGGAAGTGCAACCGTCTTTATCTGATATGTGCCTTCGTTCCGTCAAGATGAATGGCCTTGACGACGTCATTGACGTGGTGTGTCAAGACGTTGTTCAATTTGCCAAGCGTTGCCCCAACACCTTTGACGTTGTTTTTTGCAACCCTCCGTATAGAAAGGTGGGCGCACCCAAAAAAGAGCAATCAATGCAAATTTGCAAAGAAGAAATTTTGCTCACGTTGCCTTCTTTGGCGCAAGCGGTCAGCCTTTTGCTCAAAGACAAGGGCAGTTACGTTGGTTGTTATCCGTGGGAACGTTTGGACGAGTTTATCGCAACCTTTAAGGCAGTTGGCTTGGGCGTGACAAAGGTTTTGCCCATTTGTGCAACTCAGTCAAAACCGACACGACTTGCCATTGTGTGGGCAACCAAAGGCTCAAAGCTTCCCGTTGAATTTTTACCCTGCTTGGTGGAAAGAGAGGGTGGCAAAGAAAGTGCCCAAATGAAAAAATTGATAGAAACTCAACAACTCTAATTTTTTTTCAAGGAGTAATTTATGGTATATTTTGTAACAACGCCCATTGGCAATTTGGACGAATTGACTTATCGTGCTCACAAAGTGTTGCAACAAGTAGATTGCATTTTTTGTGAAGACACAAGACACTCACAAATTTTGTTGAATCACTACGACGTGAAAAAGCCTTTGTACAGTTTTCACAAGTTCAACGAAAAGCAACAACAAAATTTTGTCTTGCAAAAAGCACGCGAAGGGGACGTTGCAATTGTTTCCGATGCGGGAACGCCTTGCATTTGCGATCCGGGCGCATCTTTGATTTTGGAATTGCAACAACAAGGCATTGAATACACCGTTGTTGGCAGTGGTTGTGCTTTTGTGTCGGCTTTTGTTTTGTCTGGTTTTTGTCCCCCTTTGACGTTTTGTGGCTTTTTGCCGGAAAAAAACGGTGACAAAGACAAATTGTTGGACAGCGTCAACTCAAAAGGTTGCTTGGCATTTTACGTATCGGTGCACAATTTGAAAAGTGACTTGGAATATTTGTATCAAAAACTTGGCGAAAGAAAGGCGTGTTTGGTAAAGGAATTGACCAAAATGCACGAAAAGGTGGTGCACTTTTCCTTGTCCAACCCTGTTCTTGACGACAAAGGGGAATTTGTATTGCTCATTGACAAAACAGATTTCAATCCTTTGTGCCAACTTTCCGTTTTGCAACACGTTGCTCACTACGTTGACTTGGGTATGAGCAAAAACGAAGCCATCAAGCAAACTGCAAAAGACAGAGGTGTTTCCAAAAATGAAATTTATAGACAATGTGTCTAATTTTGTCAATTATATGACGCAAATGCTTGACTTATAGTTTATGCAATAGTAAACTTAACTCAAGCACAAAGGCTTGCGGGAAATAATTCTGATCAAATTATTTAAAAAATTCTATTCTCTCTCCAAAAATTTTGCCCCAAGAAAAAGTGTTAACTAAAAGACCGACATTAGTGTCGGTCTTTTTTTTACATATTTTTATAACAAAAAAAAGCACTTGAACTTAGCGTGATACTCTTAACGGAGTATCACGCTAACTAAGTTTGCCCTTACGGGCAAGTGAAGTTTACTTCGTAAGTGAAGTTATCCTGCGGATAGTGAAGTTTTGCCTTTGGCAAAGTGGGCAAACTTAACTTCACTGCGA
>JAFQWS010000096.1 GCA_017407305.1 Clostridia bacterium | reverse complement strand
TTTCTTTTTATGGTTTTTATTTCACGGAAAATCCGTTACTCTCTAAATGTGATTGAGTCGGCCGTCATGGAATCAATGATTGCCAAACTTTCTACTCGAACTCCTTGTGCACGAAGTTGGTCGCCACCACCTTGATAACCTTTTTCAATGGCGATTGCACAGCCAACCAACGTTGCTTGGGCTTGATCAATCAAAGAAATAAGACCTCGCAATGCTTCGCCCCTTGCCAAAAAGTCGTCCACCAACAATACTTTGTCGTCTTTTGTCAAAAATTCTTTGTCGACGACGATTGTTGACGTCTTTTTGTGGGTGTAACTGACAACTTGTGCTGAATACACGTTGTCGGAAACGTTGCTGGTCTTTTCTTTTTTAGCAAAAAGCACCGGTGTACGAAGATACCTTGCTACGTAGCAAGCTATGGCGATACCCGATGCCTCAATTGTCATAATTTTGGTAATTTTTTCGTTGGCGAACAAATTGGAAACATGGTTTCCAATTTGATCCAGCAAGTCATTGTCAATTTGATGATTGAGAAAACTGCTAACTTTCAATACTTCCCCAGGGAAAATCTTTCCATCTTGGAGAATGCGTTCTTTTAAATACTTCATAAACTCCCCTGCCACCATCTTTATGTGGCCTTTAGCTTTGTTAAGTGAAATACCTTATTAAAAATTACATTGCAATTGTAAAACTTTCGCCATTTTATGTCAAACGAAAAATGGTCGTTTTGCGAAAAAAGTTGAAAGTTATTTTATAATGTAGGATTTTGCAAAGCGCGTCTTTCTTTTTCCTTTTTGAATTCTTTGAAAATTTTCCAGTTGAGTACCAATGCCAAAACCAACGTCAAACTATCCGATACAAGTTGCGACCACAAAATGCCGTTCAATTGGAAAAAGACTGCAAACAATATCAAAATGGGGAAATGCACCAAACCTTGACGGCACACCACCAACAGCAAAGACTCTTTTGCCTTGCCCATTGCTTGGAAAGTAAACGAGGTAAGAAAGTTGAAAATCATAAAAGGCACTGCCAAGGTGATAATTCTCAAAAATCTTGCGCCCATTTCAATGGTTTCGACTGTGCTGGCTCCCGATTGTATGCCTTCTGCGTTGATAAAGAAACCCACCAAAGGCGTTGCAAAAATTGTATAGGTAAGCACACACACAACGGCCAAAACAACGGCGGAAATTCTTCCGTAAAGACTTGCTTTGTTCATTCGGTCAAAGTCGCCCGAGGCATAGTTGTATGCCACCAAAGGCATCATGCCTTGGCTTAGACCCGATGCAAGATTGAAAACGATGGAGTCAAGTTTTCTCACAATGCCCAATGCCGCAATTGCCGTGTCGCCATAGTCTGCCATAAGGGAAAAAGTAGTCGCATTGACAAGGTTTGCCAAAAATGCACCAATTGCAGAGGGGATGCCAATGCTGTAAATACGCCCAACGTTTTCCTTTGAAGGCATTTGAGGTTTCAAAGACAAAGCACATTGTTTTCTAACCTTTACCAACACAATGGCAAAAAACAGGGTAACAACCATATTGGAAATGCAGGTTGCAAATGCTGCAGCTTCAATTTCACGTCCAGCAGGGAACACCACGAACATAAACAAGGGGTCCAAAATGATGTTGAGCACACCACCCATTCCAATGCCTATGCCGGACAACTTGGAAAATCCTACGCTTCTTAATAAATGTCCCAAAACTTGCGAAACAATAAAGAAGGGGCCACCAATGATGACCGTCCAAAGAACGTATTGCACTGCATAGTCAAGTGATTGTTCGCTTGCGCCCAAAAAAGTGAGCAAAGGTTTATTGAAAAGGGCAACCACAACAGAATACAACAAGGAAAAAATGATTGTTGCATAAAAAGAGTAGGCAGAAACCTTTTTTGCCTGTTCATCTTGTCGCGTACCAATCAAACGCGAAATGTGACTGCCACCACCAATGCCAAACAAATTGCCCACGGCGTTCAAACACATAAAGACGGGGGCAGACAAAGACATTGCTGCAATCATATACGAGTTGCCCGTTTGTCCAACGTAAAAGGTGTCTGCAAGGTTGTAAACAACCACGATAAGTTGCGACAAGACGGTGGGTAAAGCCAACGTGAAAAACGCCTTGCCAACGGGCATCCTTTCAAATATTTCTCTTTCTCTTTGTTGCGTAGCCATAACGCAATCAATTTTAGCACAATCTAAAATTTTGTTAAATGATTTGCCCCTTTCTTTCAACAAAATTTGCCATTTTTTTGTGCCATTAAATTTTGTGTAGCCATACCTTGTATTATATATAAGGAAAAGAATAAAAAAAAGACTTGCTTTTTTGCAAGTCCTTTTGAAGTTTAGTCGTTGTCGTCAACGTAGTAGTAGCGTTTGGTTTTGAACAATAACGTGATGAAATCTAAAATGACACCAATATAGAAAAGTCCACCTGTAAACATATAGAGCAAACCCAAACCTATCTTGTTTTCGTAAAATTTGTGAATACCCAAATAACCAAGGAAAAAACACAAAAACAATGCAACGTATTTGTCACGTTTGCCATCATTTTCGTGATTTTCTTTTTTTTCTTCCACTTCAACTTTTGCTTCATCATCAGAAAAGGCTGTTGCTACCGATTTTACTGCATCTTTGATGGTGTTGGCAATGTTTTCCACTGCTTCTTCAACAGGTTTCTTTTCAAGTTTTTGACGCAAACCACAATAAGGACATACCCAAAAGTTTGAATCGGCTGTGTCTTGTTCCAAATGTGCGCCACAAGCAGGGCATTTGTTGTTGATGATTGTTGCCATTGCACTTTTCTCCTTTTATACAACTATTATAACACCATATTAAAAAAAATGCAAACGATGACGTCATTTGCATTTTTTACACCAAAATAAAATTTAATGCTTGTTTTATTGATTTATCAAAGATACGTTGAGCGTAACAAACAAGCCGGAATCAAAAAAACGTTTGAAAAAGCATTGCAAACGATTGCTTGTTTCGTGGCAGTCGGCAGTTGTCTCTTTGGTTAGAAGTTCATACAAAAATGCCGATGCTGCACCCGACAACATTGTGGCAGTGTTTTCAATGCCATAGATGAGAGTGTGATACTTTGACAATTCCAAAAGCATTTCGTAAATGCCCGCTCTGAGCGACTTGTTCAAAGACAAAAGCAGTTGCGAATCTCCGTCACGTGAATATTCCAACAAAAATTCTCTTCCCGACACAAAAACTGATTTTACAGCAGTAAGATAGGACGCGCAAAACAACGCGGGATCGTTTTTTGCCGAATCGGGATGAATTTCCAAGCATTTTTTGTGAATATCGTTGCGAACTTGTTGCAAACAATCATCCAACAAGTCGTATTTGTCAGAATAATGCTTGTAAAAAGTCATACGATTTACGTCTGCTTCCTGACAAATTTGTTTGACCGTCAAAGATGCAAATTGTTGCGTTGACAATAATTTTGCCACTGCTTCTCTTAAACTTTTTTTGCTTTTCGTGATGCGTACGTCTTCTTTTTTCATAGTTACCTCTTATTTCTATTATAAAAGATAATAATACACATGTCAACTTTCTTGCAAAAAATAAGGTGACAAGAACAAATCTTGTCACCAAATAGGCAAAAATTAAATATCTGTCAACTCTACTTCTCGTTGAGCAATAAGTTTTTCGTTTTCGTCTTCGTAGACAACGAGGTTGGTGTTGTACCTTTCCAAGTCGTAGCAGGACAATGCCCAACATTCACATCCTTCCACCAAGTCTTTTTCGTCCAAAATAAATTCGAAAGGTTCGCCACCTTCTTCAAACAAGTCAATGCAAACCGATTCCAACGTTTCCTTTACTTCGGCGCTGAATTGACCGACAAAACAGATTTTTCTTATTTTGTCCGACAAAACTTTGTCAACTGCTTGTTGACATTCCTCAATGGTGACTGGTTGGTCGCAAAAATACAAAATTGATGATACGCCAACGTAAGGTCTTGTAAAATAATCTTCTTTTTTAATGTAGT
>JAFQWS010000095.1 GCA_017407305.1 Clostridia bacterium | reverse complement strand
TCGCCAATTCGTCCCACGTCGCCACAATCAACTGATACAAAAAGGTCATATTCGCCCTCAAATTGTTGATGGACGTACTTTGCAAAGCCAAGTTGTTGCATTTCTTCCGACATTGCCGTATCGCAAAAGACTTTGGAATAAATTCCTGCTTTTGTCAATGCCAAATGCAAGGCAACAGACGAACCGATGGCATCGCCATCGGGACGAGTGTGCGCAAACAATGCAATTCTTTTTGCGCCAAGCAACATTTTAGCCACTTGTTCAGTTGTCGTTTTTGTGAATTTCATTGATAAGTTTGTCAATTTTACTGCCTTTTTCATCACTGTCGTCCAAAATAAAGGTAAAACGAGGAACCTTTCTTAAGTGCATTGATTTGGACAAGTGATGACGTACAAAGGATTCACCTGCACAAAGTGCTTTAAAAGTTTTTTCCTTTCGCACTTTGTCGGTGGAAAAAATGCTGATATACACTCTTGCGCCAATAAGCAATCGATCACATTCAACGTCCAAAACGGTAAACATTTCCGTCAAATCGGGATGCTTGAATTTTGTACGCAAGCAAGCGTCTATTTCTCTTTTAAACTCCGAGTTGAGCTTGTCGCAACGGTCACCTTTCATTGTTCAACTTCTTCCATTAAATAGAATTCCAAAATATCTTCAACTTTTATATCGTTGTAGTTTGCGATTGTAAGACCACATTCAAAGCCTTGTGCAACTTCTTTGGCGTCGTTGTCAAAACGCTTCAAGCTGGACAATTCGCCTTCGTAAATCTTACCTTCTTGTCTATATACGCGAACTTTTGCATTGCGTACGACCTTGCCGTCTTTGACGTAACAACCTGCAACTGCGCCAACACCGGAAATTTTGAAGACTTGGCGAACTTCGGCTGTACCAATGATGCTTTCTTCAAATTTGGCATCAAGCATACCCTTCATTGCCTTTGTGACGTCGTCAACTGCATCGTAAATAACGTTGTAAAGTCTTACGTCAACCTTTTCCTTTTCCGCTGCAGATTTTGCATCCAAACGGACGTTGAAACCAATTACGATTGCATTGGATGCACTTGCCAACATAACGTCTGTATCGTTAATTGCACCAACACCACCGTGGATGACGGAAATTTTAACTTCTTCATTGGAAATTTCTTCCAAAGATTTTTTGAGTGCTTCATAGGAACCCAAAACGTCAGTTTTGACAATGAGGTTGAGGTTTTTGAGTTCGCCTTGAGAAATCTTGTCGAACAAACCTGTAAGTGTCAAACCTGCTTGTGCTTTTGCGTTTTCAATCTTGGAACGATCTCTTCTTTCTTGAGCAACACGTTTTACAAGTTTTTCATCAGCAACTGCAAATGCGTCACCTGCATCGGGAACTTCGGAAAAGCCAAGAACTTCAACAGGCATTGAAGGGCCTGCAGATTTTACTCGTTTGCCCTTGTCGTCAAACATTGCACGAACTTTGCCTGTTGCAACACCGGCAATTACGCTGTCGCCAATGTGCAATGTGCCGTTGGACACCAAAACGGTTGCCACAACACCACGGCCTTTGTCAATTTTTGCTTCCAAAACGGTACCCGTACCTTTCTTTTTGGGGTTACCTTTCAAATCTTTGATTTCAGAAACAAGCAAAACTGCTTCCAACAAGGAAACAATGTTGATACGTTTCTTTGCAGAAATGGGTACGCAAATTGTGTTTCCACCCCATTCTTCGGGGACAAGTTCTTGTTCGGCCAATTGTTGTTTTACTCTGTCAATATTGGCGCCTTCACGGTCAATTTTGTTGATTGCAACAACAATGGATACGTCGGCTGCTTTTGCGTGGTTAATTGCTTCAACAGTTTGTTGCATGATACCATCGTCGGCTGCAACAACAATGATTGCAACGTCTGTGATTTTGGCACCACGTGCACGCATTTCGGTAAATGCTGCGTGGCCGGGGGTATCAATAAAGGTGATGGGTTCGCCTTTGGCCTTTACTGTGTATGCACCAATATGTTGTGTGATGTGTCCTGCTTCGCCTGCAATAACGTTTGTGTCACGAATTGCGTCAAGCAAGGAAGTCTTGCCATGGTCAACGTGTCCCATAACAGTAACGATGGGTGCACGCTTGGTATCGTCGGGAATAGAATTGTCTTTGGCAATTTCTTCCAAAATTTCGTCGGCAGTTTGTTTTTCTTTGAGTTCCAAAGTTACACCAAACATACCTGCAATGTATTCGGCATAGTCAAACTCAACGCTGTCGTTGATTGTTTTCATAACGCCTTCTTTGAACAATTGTTTGATAATTTCAGAAACGGTTACACCAATACGTTCGGACAAAACTTTGATGGGAACTTGTTGTGTTTCAACAACGGCATGTTCAATCTTTGTAACAGGGCCAGAGGTATGGTCTGCTTTTTTGCTTTTTGCCTTGCGAACAACTCTTTCGTCATCATAGTCGTCATAACTGCGCGTAATCAGATTTCTCTTTGAGGAGAAATTGTCATCGTTGCGTTCCACGTTCTTTTTGGGTTTGTCACGACGTTTGTCCTTGCGAGAGTTTTTTTGTGCAGGGGTTAACGTGGGCATTGCAACTTTGGATTGTGCAAAATTGCCCGATTGATTTTGTGCACCTTGTTGTTGAGGTTTTTTGGCAAAATTGGGATTTTGTTGTTGAGGGCCCTTTTTGGAAAAATCTCTTTGTTGAGATGCGCCTTGTTGTTGAGGCTTTTGTTGAGGTTGAGGTTTTTGGGGACGAGAAGTATCCAAAAACTTTCTTACACGGATGTTTCCTTTGTCATCAGTGAAGGTCTTTACCTTTGTGTTGCCTTCGCTACGTGTTTCGACAACCGTCGGTTGGGGTTTTGCCGTGGGCTTTTCTTCAACCTTGGCTTTGGCTTCTTCCACTTTGGGTTGAACTTCAACAGCGGGTTTTACCTCTTGTTCCACAATAGGTTCAACAATTTCAACAACGTCCACCTTTTCTTGGACAGGTTGAACTTCCTCTTGTGCTTGTTTTTCACGTTCGGCTTGTTCAAGTTGTGCTTTTTGCAAAGCTTCAATTCTGGCTTGTTCTTTGATATCTTTTTCCTTTTGGGTGATTGAACGAATCAAAGAGTCCAAAACTGATTTGGAACTTTCCAAGTTTTGAACGCAAACTCTAAAAGAGGATGCTACGGAATCATTTAATCTTTTAATTTTTTCATAATTTTCAAAATTAGCCACTTTTACCTCCACAGTGATACCTAATTTAAATTATTTTTAATTTCTTCAATGAGTTGTTGGCTCAATTCAAAACCATATTGTTTTTGAAAGCTTTTGTGTTTTGCCATCTTTTCAATGCAGTTGACGTCTTTGCAAAGGTAATAACCACGACCGTTTGCTTTGTTTGTTGCATCAACTGTTGCAATGCCGTCTTTTACCACAATTCTAATTAAATCAAATTTGTCTTTCATTTGACGACAAGCAATACACATTCTTTGAGGGACCTTTTTATTGGGCATCTTGGTCATCAATTTCTCCTTGTTCTTCTGCATCAAACATGCCACTTTGAACTGCTGTTGTGTAGGATTTGACGTCAATCTTCCAGCCCGTCAAACGTGCTGCAAGACGTGCGTTTTGACCTTCTTTACCAATTGCCAAGGACAATTTTTCGTCGGGAACGATAACCTTTGCTTCGTGTGTTTCTTCGTTTGCTTGGACGATGAGAACTTTTGCAGGGGACAATGCACGTGCAATGTAATCAAGTGGATCTTCACTCCAAGGAATGATGTCAATTTTTTCGCCACCAATTTCGTTAACGATGGAATTTACTCTCAAGCCTTTGCTACCAACGCAAGAACCGACTGCGTCAATGTTGTCGTCGTTGGAAAATACTGCGATTTTTGTTCTGAAACCTGCTTCACGAACGATTGATTTAATTTCAACAATGCCGGATGCGATTTCGGGAACTTCTGCTTCAAACAAACGTTTGATAAACATATAGTTTTCTCTGGAAAGGACGATTTGTGTTCCTTTTGTAGAGTCTTTTACACGTTTAATCAAAACTTTTACTCTTTGACCATTTTGGAATCTTTCGCCGGGAATTTGGTCTTGGGGTGCCAAAACACCAATTTGGTTTTTGCCAATTTCTACCAAAACCGTGCCGTCGTCTTTAATTCTGGAAACAACACCGATAATAAGTTGGTTTTCTCTGCCTGCAAATTGGCTGTATGCCAAGTCTTTTTCTGCTTGGTGCAAGCTGTGCAAAATAACTTGTTTTGCATTTTGAACAGCAATCAAACCAAAATCTTTGGGGAAGATTTCAGTCAAAACTTCGTCACCGAGTTTGTAGGACTTTTTAATTTCTTGTGCTTGTTGCAAAGAAATTTCCTTTTCGGGAGTTTCAACTTCTTCAACTACGATTTTGGAAATGTAGCATCTAATTGTATATTTTTCGGGATTGAGTTTTACCGATACGTTGGATTGTTCACCAAATTGTCTTTTGCAAGCAACTGCCAATGCGTTTTCCAAAGAGGTGATAAATGCTTGGGAATCAATGCCCTTTTCCTTTTCAAATGCTTCTAATGCAAGAAAGAAATCTTTATTTTGGCTCATTTTTTATATATCCTCCAAATTGATGTGGTTAAAAGTCTATTTCTGGCACAATGTGTGCAGGTTTTTTGATTTCAATTGTTTGTTGTCCATCTTTAGTTTCCACAACGAAGGTTGTTTCGTCAAAGGAAATCAAAGTGCCAACAATGGGTTTTCCTTCATAAAAGATTATTTTGATTTTGTTTCCTACGTTTCTGGAAAAATCTTTTTGAGATTTCAAAGGTCTGTCCAAACCGGGAGAGGAAACGTTCAAAACGTATGCGCTTCCGTTAGTAGGATCCAATTCGTCCAAAGGTTCGTCAATGGCGCGTGAAAGATTTTCACAATCGGTCAATGACACACCACCAACTTTGTCAATAAAAATGGTAAGGTTCATACCATTTGATTTTCTTTTGTATTCTACTTCGTAAAGTTCCAAACCCAATTCTTCCAAGTAAGGTTGAAGAAATTGAGCAACTTTATCGGCAACTTGAGACATAATTACCTCCTAACATAAGTTGAGAGTGGAGAAAAAGCTCTCC
>JAFQWS010000094.1 GCA_017407305.1 Clostridia bacterium | reverse complement strand
TTTGTTGAGAAAATTTTTTTAACAAAGCAAAACGCCTCTTACCAAAAGTAAGGGGCGTTTGCTTTCGTTTGACAAATGCGTAAAATATTGATATTCTCAACTAGATATTTATTATTTATTAAATATAAAGGCACCGTCAATAAAAAAAGAACCACGCGAACGCAGTTCCTTTTTTAAAAATGGGGTTAAAAATTTTCTCTCTCACCAAAACTGGTAACCCGAAAGGGTCTTAGGTGAGATGATTATAGCAAATTGAAAAACAAAATTCAATACGTTTTTTAAAAATAATTAAAATTTTTTCCCAACGTTTACACAACTTGCAACAGCCTTCAAAAGCTTGAGCAAAAGGCAGTTTTTTCTTTTGCAAAAAACAATTTATTGCTTGACAATAGTTGCGCACTGTGGTAAAGTTGTGTAGCACTCTAAGTATGGGGTGCAATTTTTTGCATGAAAAAAATTTAGGAGATACGAATTATGGCTGCTAAAAAAGGCAACAGAGTCAAGGTTGTTTTGGCTTGCACAGAATGCAAACAACGCAATTATGACACATTTAAAAACAGCAAAACGACAACAGAAAGACTTGAAATGCACAAGTACTGTCCTTTTTGCAAAAAACACACTGCTCACAAAGAATCCAAATAAGGTACTTTGACAAAAGGAGTAAAAAATGGCACAACAACAAAAGGCAAAAAAACCTAACATTTTCGTCCGTTTTGGCAAATTCCTTGCAAAAGCATGGAGCGAATTGAAGAAAGTAACATGGCCCACCTTCCCTACCGTTATGAAAAATCTCGGTATTGTTTTGGTTGTAGTTTTGTTCTTCACGTTGCTCATGTTGGGCGCAGATCAATTGTTCTCTTGGATCATGGTGTTGCTTGGCAACATTATGTAATAAGGTGTGCAAAATGGCAAAGGAAAATCAAGCAAAATGGTACATCATTCATACCTTTTCTGGCTATGAAAGTTTGGTAAAGAAAACTCTTGAACAAAAGATTGAAATCAATCACCTTCAAGACAGATTTTTTGATATCAAAATTCCTACCGAACTTTGTGTTGAGGAAAGAAATGGCAAACGTAAGGTTGTAGAAAGAAACCTTACGCCTTGCTATGTCTACGTAAAGTTGATTTATTCCAACGAAATGTGGTATCAAATCACCAACACACGTGGCGTAACAGGTTTTGTCGGCCCCAACGGCAAGGCATTGGAAATGAAAGATGAAGAAGTACGTCGTTTGCGCTTGGAAGAATACAAAGTAGACTTTGACATGCAAGTTGGCGACGTGGTAACAGTTGTCAACGGACCTTTCGAAGGCGTAGTAGGCACAATTCAAAGCATAGACGAAGCACACCAAAAGGTGAACGTTTCTTTGAACATGTTTGGCAGAATCACCCCCGTGGATATGGATTTTGACCAAATTGAAAAAATGACAACAAGTCAACAATAGTTGATTTGAAATAAAAAACTCACATAGTCAGTGGGAGAGTTGAAAAGTTCAGCTCGTTAACACCAATAAGGAGGAAAAAAACTATGGCAAAAAAAGTAACCGCAGTTGTAAAATTGCAATTGCCTGCAGGTAAAGCAACACCCGCACCCCCTGTAGGTAGCGCATTGGGCCCCCACGGCATCAACATCCCTGGTTTCTGCAAGGATTTCAATGCTCGTACAGCACCCCAAGGCGATCTCATCATCCCTGTAATTGTTACAATCTACCAAGACCGTTCTTTCACGTTCGTGCTTAAAACACCCCCCGCACCCGTTCTTATCAAAAAGGCATGCGGTTTGACCAGTGCATCTGCTGTTCCCAACAAACAAAAAGTTGCAAAGATCACAAAAGCACAAATTGAAGAAATCGCAAAAATCAAGATGCCCGACTTGAACGCAGCATCTATGGAAACTGCTTGCTCAATGGTTGCTGGTACAGCAAGAAGCATGGGCGTAGAAGTAGTAGACTGAGGGAGGAATTAACAATGAAAGGTAAACATTTTGTGGACTCTCTCAAAAAGTTTGACAAAATCAAACAATACGAAATTGAAGAAGCAGTCCAAATCGCAATCGATACAGCAACAGCAAAATTTGATGAAACACTCGAATTGCACGTAAAATTGGGCGTTGACCCCAGACACGCAGACCAACAAGTTCGTGGTGTAGTAGTTTTGCCCAACGGAACAGGTAAAACAGTCCGCGTATTGGTCATTGCAAAAGGCGCAAAAGCAGACGAAGCAAAAGCAGCCGGTGCAGACTACGTAGGTGCAGAAGAATACATCGAAAAAATCCAAAAAGAAAACTGGTTTGACTTTGACATTATGATCACAACACCCGACATGATGGGTTTGGTCGGTCGTATGGGTAAACTTTTGGGTCCCAAAGGCTTGATGCCCAACCCCAAATCTGGCACAGTCACAATGGACGTTGCAAAAGCAGTCAACGACGTCAAAGCAGGTAAGGTTGAATACCGTGTTGACAAAACAAGTATCTGCCACGTCATTTTTGGTAAACGTTCTTTCGGCAAAGAAAAACTTGTTGAAAACGCACGCACGTTGATGGAAGCAATCATCAAAGCAAAACCCGCAGCAGCAAAAGGTACCTATCTCAAATCCGTAACTGTTGCAACAACAATGGGCCGTGGCATCAAAGTCGCATACAAATCCATTGCAAAATAATAAAAAATTTCAAGATATTTAAAAATCCTGTCACTTAAGACAGCAAGTAGCAACCCCAAAAAGGTTTGCATAAATCTCGCCGAGGAGACAAGAGAAAAAATACTGTCCTTTTTCCCTTGTACTCTCTTACGTACAAGGGTTTTTTAATATAAAAATATTGAAAAAGGAGGAAAACTATGGCAGATCTTCAACATTTGAGTCCTCAACAACAACAAAACAGAGAAATCGTCAAACAAATCAAAGAACAAATTCAAAACAGTGACGGTTTTGTAGTAGTTGATTACAAAGGCTTGACAGTTGCACAAGACACCGAATTGAGAAAGGAATTCCGCAACAACAACGTTGATTACAAAGTTTTGAAAAACACGTTGGTTCGCATCGCTCTCAACGAATTGGATTATCACCAATTTGACGAAGCACTCAACGGTCCTACAGCAGTTGCTTTCTCTAAAGACGAAGCAATCACAGCAGCAAAGTTGGTCTTTGAAGGAACCAAAAAGTACAAAAACTTGCAAATCAAATGCGGTATGTTCGAAAAGAACTTCGCAGACGCAAGCGTCGTCGAAAAGATGGCACAAATCCCTGGCAAACAAGCATTGCTTTCTATGCTCGTTTCCGTCTTGTCCGCACCTGTACGCGGTTTGGCAGTAGCCCTCAACGCAATTGCCGAAAAACAATCCGAAGCCAACTAATGTGTTTGGCGACAGCCTTTTAGGCACTACAAAAATTTATTTAGGAGATTATTAAAAATGGATATCAAAAACTTTATTGAAGAAATCAAAAAACTTTCCGTTTTGGAACTTAACGAACTCGTTCACGCATTCGTTTATTTATTTGTGTTTTGATATTGTGT
>JAFQWS010000093.1 GCA_017407305.1 Clostridia bacterium | reverse complement strand
TTTGGTATGCCTAAAAAGTAATCATCAACAAAAGAACCGCCTAAAATTTTTAAGTAATAAGGTTTTTGAGAAGCAACATTTCGTTCACCGTATACCGAATTAATATAATTTCTATAAAGTTCAGCCATTGAAGATATAGACGCTTCAGCGTTGTCCATAAAGTAATAACTTACCTTATAAACATCTGAAACACGCTCATCCGAAATACGCATAATGTATTTTCCTTCTGACGATACATCATCTATTAAAGTTGTGTTATATCCCCTCAACTTAAATAAAGGATATACATTGGAATACCCTGTATCTATATCCCCCGCACGTGCAGAAAGCGAAGCGTATTCGGCACCCGACTCAATAATTGCAAACATCGCATTATCGACATTTTGGGCAGCAAAAACAGGTAATTTCAATGCCTCGTCAGTATTAAACTGTTCTTCTTTGTTTATGGTTAAATCGTCCCCGTACATTTCCGCATTAAAACTTCTTGGAGCACGCAACGTATTATCCGTATACATTATTGCGCCACTTCCATACGGAACAAATATATATGAATCTTTTGAGTCGTTGTTTTTGGCTGAAACCATATACGGCAAAACGGATATTTGATAAATTTTGTATTCGGCTTCGGTTATTTCATCAGAATTTATTGATACCGAAATTTTATTACCGTCAAGCTCATAACTTACAGGTACACAAACATTATAATTTCCAAAATCAATTAATATAGCTTTGCTTTTATTAAATTGTTTGAAATATTTTTTTACTTCTTCCTTTCCGACTAATTCAATTTTTCTAATATTAGATATACTTTCACACCATCCATCATTTTTAGTTCCATCCATAATATAATTATTAATAACTCCATTTTTAATAATTAATTTAAAAAATCCTGGAGTTATTAAAGCCAAAAACTCAAAAAGTATACCAAACCCCATTGGAACACAGATAAAATAAAATGGAACCACTGAATTACCAAGTGTTAATAAATAGAAAACTAAGAATCCAATTAAATAAAAGCATATTGGAAAAATTAATATAGAGATAAGGCTTAAAATAATAATAATTTTAACTGGAATTATTTTCATATTTTTCCTCCTGATTAATCAAACCATCCTACTAACCAGTCAATAATCACATCACCGAATTCATCAATAACCCATCCAGCGAATGCTCCAGCAACCGCTCCGATACCAAATCCAACTGAAACAGCATATGAACCTACAAAGTTCAGGTGAATAATATCTAGAGTTGCAATAGAATAACTGAGTTTCAACAAGGCTATTACGAGTATCCCCATAATAACCATATCTTAATTATAATGTGTTAGTAATGAAATTGGTATCCAATTTGCATCTATAAAGCACTTGGAGAAATATTATAAAATAATATTCTCCTTATGCTCTTTCTAAAATGCAACAAAATTATTAATCGTAAAACATTTCTTTCTTTATTTTAAAGTTATCAATATTTTTTAAAATCCATTTAGTAAAAGATTTGTTTTCGATTTTAAGAAGTTTTTCATGCACATCTTGTCTGTTTTTTAATTTAAGCTCATATTTTTTTTCTTTTAATAAATTCGTATAGTTAGAATATTGAATAACATATTCAATTTCATTAAACTTTATTTCAACTTTTTTCCCCATATATCTAATGGTAAACTTCTCTTCTTGAATTGTATATTCAATATAATTCCTTTTTATCATAAAAATTGAAAATCCAATCCACAAAAGCATTAACGGAAGCAGTATTAATAATTGATTCAAAATCATATATGAAAATATAAACAAAAATCCAACAATACTTATTCCTATAAAAAATATATATTTATCAGGATTTGCTATAAATCTCATAATATTATTACACCCCTTTTCAAAAACTCTACTACTTTGTCAAAAGAAATACTTCCCAAATAATCATAATAATCATATCCATAATAAGCACCTATATTATTTCCAAAGGTAATGGAACTTGCTTGTACAGTATTATCATGTGGATATCTTGGATCATAGCAATGATCAATCCCACCATAGAATACGCCACCAAAATCAACAAACGGTCCCGCATAGTCTCCTTCATTTTCATAATTACTAATTAGCCCTACACTATAAGAAAAACCAAATGTATTATATTTTGCACCATAATAATATCCATGATGTGGATAAACTCCAAAACTATCATTTTTAAAATCTATGACTATCGACATTCCTACTTTTCCACCTACACCAGCTCCCATACCTGCAGAATCCGAAAAATCCAAAACCACAGGCGTATCAGTTGCCGCTCCGTAAGTTATAGCACCAGCTGTTGTTAAAACCGAAGCCCCTACAATAATCAAAACCAATGTGCTAATTGCAAAATGTCCTGTAGGATCGTACTTGTTGATTGGATCATTTCCACAGTAGGCATATAAGTTTAATCCATTAATACTTTGAGGATCTAAATACTCAATTGAATCTGGGGAAATCCATCTGCACCAAGAGGGATTGTAGTACCGAGTGAGACAATAGTAGAGTCCTGTTTCTACGTCATAATAGTAGCCACGATAGCGGATGGGGTTGACGTTGCCAATGAAAGTGGTGGAAAAGTTTTGTTGACCGTTGGCGTCTAGTACCATGCAGTTGCCATAGGCGTCGTATACGTAACGTGCAATCAAGGTCGCGTCTCGGTAAATGGCCGTTACGTCACCATACATATTCTTTTGGTAGTAGTATGCAACGTTACCTTTTTTGAAGCCGATTGCTCCTTGTCCATTGTATATATACGTAATTACTTCTTCGGTGTTTCCTTGTACTACTTTTTCAAAGGCAAGTTTGTTGCCCGAATAGTAGTAATGGCTTTCTTTTGACCCTTGTTGTTTTTTTGACTTTTGATAATCCATTTTTTTGTTAATAAAAGAGCAAGAAGTTGTTTTTCTTGCTCTTTATTTTTAAGTTTTTTAAATTTCGGTTTATGCGTACGTTCTTACGGGCAAAATGAAGTACAAAGCTTCGTCACTGCCGTTCATTGTGATTACGCAGTTGGCATGTTGTGTAAATTCCATTTTGATTGCATCACAATCCATCCCTTTGAGACAATCCAAAATGTACTTTTGGTTGTAACTGCATTTCATATCTTTGCCTTTCAAAGATATGGATACACTTTCTTTAATTTTGCCCACTTCGCTGGATGACGTGATAATCATTGTATATTCTTCAATATCAAAGGAAACAAGGTTGTTTTTGTCTCCACGAGACATAATTGAGGCTGTTTGCAAAGATTTTTCCACCGTTTCTTTGTTTGCAACAATTGTTGTTACAAATTCTTTGGGAATAAGGTTTTCATAGCTGATATATTGACCTTCGGTAAACAATCTTGCAGACAAAGTTGTTCCGGGCAAATCTACCGACATATAGTTTTTTTCAATATAAACCTTTACCAAATCTTCGTCTTCGGTAAGCATTTTGGAAAGTTCGTTGAGACTTCTTGCAGGAATAATTACAGACAAACCATCGTTTCTTTCTTCCAAAGGTTTGTTGCATTTTGCAAAACGGTAACCATCTGTTGCAACTGCGGAAAGTGTGTATTCTTTTGCTTCAATAAAGATACCTTTGAGGATTGGTCTTGTGTCTTCTGTTGCGACAGAGAAAATAACCTTTGAAACGATATCTTTGAGATTTCTTTGGGTTGTTACAAAATAACTGGATTTGTCAACGTTTTCTTTTTCGGGATATTCTTCAAAAGGCAAACATTGAATGTAACATTCGCTTCTTGCATAGGTGATTGTAAGTTTGTTGTCGTCTTGGCAAGAAAGGATGATATCGTTGGCGTCGGCAATGTTTCTGATGTAGTCTGCCAAAATTTTGCCGGGAACCAAAATTTCGCCTTCTTCTTCTACACGTGCAGAAATTGTTTTTTCGATGGACAAATCTGTGTCTGATGCAAACAAAACTATTTTATCATCTCTTGCAACAATTTTGATGCCTTCCAAAATGGGAGAAAATTCCTTTTGGGGCAATGCTTTGGAAACGCTTGCAACTGCAGAATTTAAATCCAAGCCGTTTACGATAATTTTCATAGTGTCCTCCGTTGTTGACGATAGTTATTAACAATTTTCAAAAGTAGTGGTAGTAGTAGTTGGTGTGAGTTTGTGTAAAACCAAATAAATAAACAAAGTAATCACAACATATTGAAAATTTAAACAAACCAAGCCACAAAATATGGGTATATTTTAGACATAATTTGTGTGGATAACTTTTGTGGAAAGCCCAATAATTTTACACAAAATCAAACAAAACTATCGTTTATAGTGTTGTTTTTATTATAAAGAAAATATAGTAAAAAAGCAAGAGTTTTCCCCACTTTTTAAGGCAAAAAAGGGGTAAAAGATACTGAAATAAACCAAAGAATAAAAATACTTGCAAAAAGTCTTTTTTAGTGTATAATATATGCGAGGATAGACAAATGATTAAATTAAACCAATTATGGAACAACGTTTTGATAGAAGTTCAAAGCAAAGTTACCACACTTACTTATGACGTTTATATCAGCAATTTGGAACCTGTGGGTGTTTACAATGACACTCTCATTTTGCTTGCTCAAAGCCCTGCATTGAAGAGAATTGTAAACGAAAACCACAAAGAACTTTTAAAACAAGCAACGTCAACAGTTTTCCCTACCATTACAGAAGTAAAAATTGTTTTAGAAGCCGAATTGAAAGATATAGACAAACTTGAAAAGGAAGTAGATATACCAGTTTCCAAAGAAAATTTCTTTGAAGATATCGAGCAATCCTCTTTTGTAGAAAATTATACTTTTGACAATTTTATCGTTGGCAAAAGCAATCAACACGCAGCGGCGGTTTGCAAAGCAGTAGCAGAAGTGCCCGGTGGAAAATACAATCCTTTGTTTATTCATAGCGGTGTTGGCCTTGGCAAAACTCACCTTTTGCATGCAATTGGCAATTACGTCAAGAAAAATCACCCTGAAATGAAAACAATTTACACAACAAGTGAAAAGTTTACCAACGAACTTATTGAAGCAGTGCGTTCGGGAACAAAAGATCCTGATGCAACTAAAAAATTTAGAAATAAGTATCGCAGTGTAGATTTGTTGATGATTGACGATATTCAATTTTTGGCAAATACAGAAGTTACGTTGGAAGAGTTTTTCCACACTTTCAATGATTTGTATATGGCAAACAAACAAATCGTCATTTGTTCGGACAGACCTCCCAAAGAAATCAACATTGAAGAAAGATTGCGCACACGTTTTGCAATGGGTGTTATTTCCAGCATCAATCCGCCAGATTTTGAAACAAGAATTGCCATTTTGCAAAAGAAAGCAATCAACTTCCATGCACAAGTTTCTATGGACGTTTTAAAAATTATTGCCGATCGTTGCAAAACAAACGTTAGAGAAATGGAAGGTTTGCTCAACAGAATCATTTCCCAAGCAATGTTGGTGGGTGGCGACTACAACGATATGTCCGTTGTATATCAAGCATTGGATGACTACGGCGACGATCAACAAGAAATTTTGTCCATTGAAAAAATTGTTGATGCAACTTGTGAATACTTTAGAGTTTCCAAAGAAGCAATGGTGGGCAAAAAGAAAAACAAAGGTATTGCTTATCCCAGACAAATTGCAATGTATTTGGCAAGAGAGTTGTTGACTGTTCCTCTTGAATCCATTGGTGAATATTTTGGTGGCAGACATCACACAACCATTATGTATGCAAGAGATATCATCAGTGATCAAATCAAAACAAACAGCAACACAGCTTCACAAGTAAAAGACATAAAAGATAAAATCTTGAAAAGATAAAAGGAAACGAAATCGTTTCCTTTTTTTATTGAAACCAAGATAAAATTTTTCAATAAGTAAACAATAAAAGTAAAAAGAAAAATAGGCATTGACCTAAAAAGGTTAATTTGGTAAAATATAAGTTAGTGAAATAGCAAAAGGAAGTTGAAATGAATTTTTGGCAATCAGTTTTGTTGGGTGCTGTGCAAGGGTTGACAGAGTTTCTTCCCGTATCCAGTTCCGGACACTTGTTGTTGGTACAAGATTTGATAGGTGTAAACGTTGAAAGCAATTTGTTGCTGTCTTTATTGTTGCATTTTGGAACGTTGATTGCCGTTTGTATAGTTTTGTTTGACTATATAATTGACACTTTCAAAAATCCCAAAAGATTGTTGTTGTGGGTTGTTGCATCAATTCCCGCAGGTATTGTTGGATTTACTTTGTCCGACGTTATCGACCAATATTTGTACAACTTGGACGTTTTGCCTTTTACTTTTTTGGCAACGGCAATTCTTTTGGTGGTGTGCGAAATTGTGGCAAAAAAGACAAAAGAAAACAAACAACTTTCCACAAAAATGGCCCTTTTGATGGGGTTGGGACAAGCTTTGGCAGTTTTGCCCGGACTTTCACGCAGTGGAACAACGGTTGCATTTGGTGTGTTTGCCAAAGGGGATAAAGAAGAAGTTGCAAAGTTTTCCTTTTTGATGAGCATCCCTGTAATTTTTGGCAGTTTGCTTTTGGAAGTGGTAAAATTTGTTGCCAACCCCACACCGTCTTTGGGCGGAACTCCTTGGTACAACGTTGCCGTTGCCGTAATTGTTGCAGGATTGACAGGCATTGTGGCAATTAATTTGTTGATTAAATTGATAAAAACATCCAACTTCAAATGGTTTTCCGTCTATTTGACAGCATTGGCAGTTGTACTTTTTATCTTTAAATAAAAAAAATCCTTTATTGAGGTGAAAAAATGAAACGTTATGATTATTTATTGGTAGGCGCAGGTCTTTTTAATGCAGTTTTTGCTCACAACGCAATTAAAAAAGGAAAAACATGTTTGGTTGTGGAAAAAAGAGATCATATTGCAGGAAACATTTTTACATATTGTCAAAATGGAATTCACGTCCATAAATATGGCGCACATATTTTCCATACCAGCAACAAAGAAGTTTGGAATTTTGTAAATCAATTTGCAACTTTCAATCGTTTTACAAACTCCCCTGTTGCCAACTATAAAGGAAAATTGTACAACTTGCCTTTCAACATGAACACCTTTTACCAAATGTGGGGAGTTATCACACCTCAACAAGCAAAGGAAAAAATTGCTCAACAAGTAAAGGAAAGCGGAATAACCGAACCCAAAAATTTGGAAGAACAAGCAATTTCTTTGGTGGGTAAAGACATTTATCAAACGTTGGTAAAAGATTATACCGAAAAACAATGGGGACAAAAATGTACCGATTTGCCTTCCTTTATCATCAAAAGATTGCCTTTGCGTTTTACCTTTGACAACAACTATTTCAACGACAAATATCAAGGAATCCCCGAAGGTGGATACACCAAAATGGTGGAAAAAATGTTTGAAGGTTGCGACGTCAGATTGAATTGCGATTACTTTGAACATAAAGAGGAATTGGACAACGTTGCCGATGAAGTGTTGTTCTCCGGGCAAATTGACAAATACTTTGACTATTGCTTTGGTGCATTGGAATATAGAAGCTTGAATTTCGTTACCGAAGTTTTGGATTGCGACAACTATCAAGGAAATGCCGTGGTAAACTATACCGACAGCCAAACACCTTATACACGTATCATTGAACACAAACATTTTGACGTACAACCTGGACAAATAGGAACAATCATCACAAAAGAACATTCCAAAACTTGGCAAAAAGGCGACGAACCCTATTATCCTGTAAACAACGACAAAAACAATGCCCTTTATCAAAAGTATGCCGAAAAGGCAAAAGGAGAAAAGGTCAAGTTTGTTGGTCGCTTGGGCGAATACAAATACTATGACATGCACTTGGTAATTGAAAGAGCATTGAATTTTTCCAAAGAACAACTTGGCTAAAACAAAAAGACGAGAAATTTTCTCGTCTTTTTTTGACTAAATTTAAAAAAGAGAAACACAATATTGATGGTAGCGCTATTAAAATATAAATTCTATTTAGGAGGCCATCATGTACAAAACAGGCGAAACAATCGGTCAAGGCACATACGTTTGTCGCAACTGTGGACAAAATCTTCAGATGGACGAAAACCAAACGTTGCCCCCTTGCCCTAGATGTACAAACACAACATTCTCTAAAAAATAGGGTAAAAAATTTTGAGGTTTGAACCAACAAAAAAAACACTTGCAACAAATCAATATGTTTGATGCAAGTGTTTTCTATTTTGCAAAAAGTGGACTTTGTGTGTAAAAACCACAAGGTTCGTGCACAAATTGTGCTATTGATGAACAAACAAGTCTTTCAACATTTTCAAGACGATGGATTTCATTGATTGATAATCAATGTAGGCGTGATTGTCAAAAACACACTCGTGACTGAACAATTGAACAATTTCCACAGCAAGGTGAACTCGTTCGAAAACGTTGCCTAAGTTGTAGCCAAGGTCAACAAGTTTGGTTGCAATTCGTTTGGTAACTTGGTCTTGCAATTCAATAAATTTGTCGTTGACGACAGGAACGCTTGCCGTCAAAGAGTGCAAAGCTTCGTGCATGTTGTGGTTTTCTTTGTGAAGACATACAACGTTGTCCAGCACATTGGGTAAAATTTCGTCAAAATTGAGAGCATCCAATTTTTCCAAAGATTTTACAATGGGCAAATAGACGTTGTTGACGTAGATATCTAACACTTCCACCAAAACGTCCAATTTGTCGTGGAAATAGCTATAAAGTATTCCCGTGGACACCCCTGCCTTTTTTGCAATCTGTTCGGTGTTGGTATTGAAATAACCATCGTCAGCAAAAAGTTGGTAGCCGGCTTCAATTATTTTATTTTTCTTTTCAATAGCCCGTTTTTGTTTGGGTTGTCTAATTACGTCGGCCATATTTTCCTCCAAAATTACACTTAAATTATACACCAAAAGTTAATTTTTTGCAATAGATAGCATAGACTTTTAGGGGCAAATGTGAAAAATTTTTCATATTTGGCTCATTTTGCTTGACAAAAACAAGGAGTGCAACTAAAATAAAAGCAAATATGAAACATATTTCACTTTTTAAAGGAGAGACAAATGAAAATTAAACTTAGTCAATTGGAAATTGGCAAAAGTGGAACGGTAACCTTCGTCGCAGGCGAAGGAAAACTGAGAAGACGCTTGTTTGATATGGGCATCACTCCCGGAACGGAAATTTTCGTAAGAAAAAAAGCCCCTTTGGGCGATCCTATCGAAGTGACGTTGCGTGGCTATGAAGTAGCATTGAGAAAAACCGAGGCTTCTTTGGTCACAGTGGAGGAAACAAAATGAAAAAATTTGCTCTTGCAGGAAATCCCAATGCAGGAAAAACAACCCTTTTCAACGCGCTGACGGGAGCAACTGCCCACGTGGGCAACTGGCCTGGTGTTACCGTTGACAAAAGAGAAGGTTTATACAAAAAACTTCCTGAACCCATTTCCATCATTGACTTGCCCGGAATTTATTCCCTTTCTCCCTATACGCCCGAAGAAGTTATTTCAAGAAATTTTATTTTGAAAGAACATCCCGACTGCGTCATCAACATTGTGGATGCAACTAACTTGGAAAGAAACCTCTATTTGACAACGCAATTGTTGGAAATTGACGTTCCCGTCGTCGTTGCCCTCAATATGATGGACGAAGTCAAAAAAAGCGGTGTTGAAATTGACGTAAAAGTTTTGGAAGAAAAAATCGGCTTGCCCGTTGTAAGCATTTCTGCCTTGCATACAGACGGCGTGGATGAATTGATGAGACGTGCCTTTGAAGCAAGCAAAACAAAGCGTAAAGGAAAGACTGTTTTGGAAAACACCGAATTGGTTCACTTGATTGGTGACTGCAAAATTGCCTTGGACGGACTTGGCGTTGAAGACAGCCTTTTCCACGCAGTTAAACTTGTGGAAATGGACGAGTTGGAAGTTGCTGCGCACCCTCAACCCACAAAGGTTGTGGAAGAATTTAAAAAGACGTTCAAAGACGACACGTTTGGTACGGATTTTGATGCAATCGTCGCTGATGCAAGATATAAGCACATTACCAAACACTACACGTTGGCAGTAAAGAAAGCCGTTCAACACGGCAAAGACAAAAACACAAAGTCGGACAAAGCCGACAAAGTTATCACTCACAAAATTTGGGGAATTCCCATCTTTTTGGCAATTATGTTTGTCGTTTTCCACCTTACTTTCTCGGAGAACTTCCTGTTTTTGGGAGGCTTGTTGGAAAATTGGACAAGTTTGGAAGGTACTGCATTTGAAGGTTTGTTTGGCGACGGATCTTTGGCGTCCCCTGGTGTGGTGTTGTTCAACCTTTTGGACGTTGCAACTTTCAGTTTCATTGATTGGGCAAACGGCGCATTGACAACACTCGGCGCAAGTGAATGGGCAATTGGCCTTTTGTGTGACGGCATTTTGGGTGGTTTGGCAGGAGTCTTGTCTTTCCTTCCTCAAATATTGGTTTTGTTTTTGCTTTTCTCCATTTTGGAAGACTCCGGCTATATGGCAAGAGTAGCTTTCATTTTGGACAGATTGTTTAGAAAGTTTGGTCTTTCTGGGCGTGCTGTCATGCCCATGATTATGGGCTTTGGTTGCTCGGTGCCTGCAATGGTCAATACAAGAACGTTGCTTGACCAAAAGGAAAGAACTGCAACGATAAGAGTTATTCCCTTTTTCAGTTGTGGTGCAAAACTTCCCATTTTGACAGCCATTTCGGGAGCAATCGTCATGAGATTTGGAGTTGGCAACGCAGACGTTATTACATATTCAATGTACGTCATCGGCATTGTTACAGCCATTGTTTCCGTCATTTTGATGAGATCAACCTCCATGAAAGGGGACGTAACACCCTTTATTATGGAATTGCCTACGTACAGAAAACCTCAAGCAGTAAGTTTGTTGTTGCACGTTTGGGACAAACTCAAACATTTCTTGGAAAAAGCCTTTACCATCATTTTGGCAAGCACCGTTGTCATTTGGTTTGTCAGCCACTTCAATTGGAATTGGCAATTCTTGACAGACGAAAACATTGACCAAAGCATTTTGGCAGGATTGGGCAGTTTGATTGTTCCTTTGTTTACCCCTTTGGGTTTTGGTTCTCAATTGACAAGCTGGGCGTGGGTGTTTGGCGTTGCAGCAATCACAGGACTCATTGCCAAAGAAAACGTAATTGCAACCTTTGGAACGTTGGCAGCGTGTATCGTAAGTGGCTTTGTGGAAGTGGAAGAAGGTGTTTCTTCCGTTGTCGCGTTGATTGACGCAACAAGCATCACAATTCCTGCATTGTTGGCATTTATTGCATTTAACATGACGACAATTCCTTGCTTTGCAGCAGTTGCAACGGCAAAATTGGAATCTCCCAACTCAAAAACCTTTAGAAACACTTTGTTGTTCTGGTTGGCAACAAGTTACATTGTTTCCATGATGGTGTACGTAATTGGCACTTGGTGGTGGACGGCATTTATCTTTGTTGCAATTTGGACAATTGTATTTGTGCTTATTCATTTGCACACAAAAGGATTGATATTTAAGAAAAAAGCATTATGATGGACATTATTATTGGTGTCTTTGCAGGAGCAATCGTTGTTTTTGCCATAGTAAAGACGATTAAAGACAAAAAAGAAAACAAAGGTTGTGCCAACTGTTCTTGTTGTCGCCACAACTCTTGTTGCAACAAAAAGAAAAAATAAATCATCTCGGCGAAAACTCTTTGGTTGAAAATTTGCCCAAGAAAAAGCATGATGATGCAAAAAAAAGAAACAAGACCGAAAGGAAAACCTTTTGGTCTTTTTTTTGGGTAGTAATATTTTTTTGAAGGGTAGTAACATTTTTGGTAGTAACATATTGCAAAAGCAGTAAAATTGTGGCATAATAGGGAAAAATATAAGGTGCAAACTATAATGATTTACAAGCAGTTCAAAGATAAACAACTGTCACTTTTGGGGTTTGGTGCAATGCGTTTGCCCACAGAGGGAAAGAACAAAATAGACATGGCACACTCGTCAAAAATGGTGCAAAAAGCATTGGAAAGCGGAATCAACTACTTTGACACTGCTTGGGGTTATCACGGTGGCCAGTCGGAAATTGCTTTGGGCGAAATTTTGTCCAAATATGATAGAGACAGTTTTTATTTAGCAAGCAAATTCCCCGGATACGACGTGGCAAACTTTGAAAAAAAAGAAGAAATTTTCCAAAAACAATTGGAAAAATGCAAGGTTGACTATTTTGACTTTTATCTTTGCCACAACGTCAACGAAAGAAACGTTGATATGTTTATGGATGAAAAGTATTCCACGGTGGAATATTTGTTGAAACAAAAAGAATTGGGCAAAATTAAACATCTTGGCTTTTCTGCCCACGGAAACATGCCCGTTTTGAAAAAGTTTTTGGCAAAATACGGTCAACACATGGAATTTTGTCAACTTCAAATCAACTACGTTGACTGGACTTGGCAAAAGGCCGACCAAAAGGTGCAATTGTGCAACAAATACAATATTCCCGTTTGGGTAATGGAACCTTTGCGTGGGGGCAACCTTGCACGATTGGACCAACAAAGAAAGGAAAAAATTTCTTCCGTCACAGGCGTTGGCGCCATTGAAAGTGCGTTTAGATTTCTTTGTTCCATTGACAGCGTGGGCATGATTTTGTCGGGGATGTCAACTTTGGAACAACTGGAAGAAAACGTTAAGTATTTCCAACAACAAAACCTTTTGACAAACCAACAATTTGACCAAGTGGTGGCAGTGGGAAAGAGCATGATTGAAAAAACGCCTTGCACAGGATGTAACTATTGCGTGGACTATTGCCCTCAAAAGTTGGACATTTCTCGCTTGATGAAGTTGAACAACGAACATTTCTTTGCTCCCAACGATTATTGGACGAACTATGCAATTGGCAATTTGCCTCAAGAAAAACAACCCGCTTGTTGCATTGCGTGTCGCAGTTGCGAACAAGTTTGCCCTCAACAAATAGAAATAAGCAAAGAGTTGGCAGAGTTTGCCAACCGTATAAAAAAGGCTCAAAACTGAGCCAAACCCAACGAGCGTAAATGGTAAATTGATATGAGTAAAAAAACGTGGTGGATAATAGGCTCAATTTATATTGCAATCATGGTCGCCATGACGGTGATTTTTTGGGTCAGTATCTTTGATTTTGAAAAGACAAACACTCCATTTTATGACGAACTGGTGCACCTTCAATGGTATTTTGAAGGGGAAGCCGTTTCTTTGCCCGACCATCTTGACGTAGAAACGGGAGAAGCATTTACCATCACGGCAACCTTGCCTTCGGACGTGACGGACATTCCCATCATGATGATGCGTTCTTCCAAACAAAGCGTAAAAGTGACAGTTGACGACGAAATTCTTTATCAATACGACACGACGGAAGTAAGATGGTTTGGTAAAAGCAACTACAGCTCCTATCACTTCATTGACATTTCCAGTGACATGGCGGGAAAAACCATTGCAATCACGTTGCAATCGCCTTTGGCAAGTTCTTCAGGCAGAGCCTATGACGTGGAATTTGGCACAAACGTCGTTTTGTTCCAATATCTTTGCTCTCAAAACTTGGCGCAAATGCTTATTTCTATTTTCTTGATTTGCACGGGCTTGTTTATTGCAGTGTCGTCAAGCGTATTTTTGAAAAACAGATGGGAACAAAAAGCGCAAGTTTTCTTGGGCTTGGCAGCCATTTTCATTGGTTTTTGGCAATTGTTCGAAAGCAAAATGATAGGGTTGTTTTTCAATGCACAACTTGTCTATTTGGGAACGTACATTTCACACATGTTGTTCACCTTGTTCTTTGCGTTGTATATTTTCCACTCGTACAGACAAGAAAAACTTAGAAAAATTTCCATTGCATTGATTGTCGTTGCCGGACTCAACACTCTGTTGCAAATGTTGTTGTATATGTTGGGCGTTGTCGAGATGACGGAAATCAACTTTATCGTCAACATTATTATCATTTTGGAAGCAATTGTTTATTGTTGGCAATTTGTGGCAAACTTTGAGAAGGGGCACAAAAAACCCAATTATATCGTCCGTTTGGTGGGCGCAAGCATTGCCATCGTTGGCTTTTTGGCGGACTTTTTGATTTATTACTCCTTTTCCAACGTATTCTTACCCACGGGCTTGATTGCTTGTTCGTGTTTTTTGACCTTTTTGTTGATAACTCATGCATCAACCGTTGTTCGCACAATTGACGATGCAGAAAAAGGCTATATTGTAGAAAAAGAATTGGAAAAAACAAAGCGTTATTTGATGTTCAGCCAACGCAGACCTCACTTCATTTTCAACACGTTGGCAGCAATCAGAGCGCTCATTGCATCCGAACCGGAAGTGGCATACGACATGACCACCAACTTTTCAAAATATCTTCGTGCCACAATGGACGTGGAAAACGTTGACACCAACATACCTTTTTCCAAAGAACTTTCACTTATTCGTGCTTACGTAGACATTGAAAAGGTGCGTTTCAAAGACAGAGTCAAAATTGTGTACGACATTAAAGAAAGCAATTTTGAAATTCCCAGCATGACAATTCAACCTTTGATTGAAAATGCCATAAAGCACGGAATTTGCAAAAAATTGGAAGGGGGCACAATTTACCTTTCCACGTACAAAAAAGACAACGAGTACTTTGTGGAAATAAAAGACGACGGCGTTGGTTTCAACGTGGAACATCTTGCAACAAAAGCCAAAGACGAAGTCGCTGGGCTTAAAAATATTAAGCAACGTTTACAAGACGCAATTGGCGCATCTTTGCAAATTGAAAGCAAAGAAGGAGAGGGCACTTGCGTTTTGGTTACATTTAGGGGGGAAGAGAAATGAAAACAATTATCGTAGATGACGAATTGTGGAGCGTTGAACAGTTTAGGCAAGAAAGCGAAAAAATAGAAGGGGTTTCCTTGATGGGATACTTCAACAACCCTTTCTCAGCAATTGAGTATGCACAACAAAACGACGTAGATTTGGCATTGTTGGACATTGAAATGCCCGGGATGAACGGAATTGAACTTGCTCAAAAATTGAGAGAAATTCATCCTCAAGTGGTTATCGTTTTTGTTACGGCATACAGCGAATATTTGCCCGATTTCATCAGACTTAACGCTGACTACTACATTTTGAAACCCTATTCCAGCGAAGAAATTAAAAGCGTGTTTGACCGTGCAAAATTGTTGGCAAAACGTCAAGAAAAAAGAGTGCGCATTTCCACCTTTGGTCAATTTGAAGTTTTCATTGACGGAAAACCCGCAACCTTTGGTGGCAAGAAGGTAAAAGAATTGTTTGCCTTGCTTGTTGACAAACGTGGCAAAACTCTCAACACAGAAGAATCTTTCTATCGTTTGTGGGAAGGCGAAACGTACAACAATCAAAACGCAACAAAGTACAGAATGCTTTGGCAACGTTTGAGAAGATATTTGGAAGAAAAAAATCTTTCCAACATCATCATTGATGAAAAAATGGAAAAGAGCCTCAAATGCGATATGGTCGATTGCGACTATTTCAAATTTTTGGATGGCGACGCAAAGACCATCAAACGTTTTTCCTACGCATATATGACCGATTATGCTTGGGCAGAAGAAACGTTGGCAGAACTTTCTCAAATGAAAATCAACTTTGACAAAAGAAAATAAATGAAAAAAAACAAAGCCATCGCAAAAAAGCGATGGCTTTTTTATTGCAAAAAAAAGAGTTTTTCAAAAAAAGGCAAGCATTTTTGCATCTATTACTAAACTGTTACAATCAAAAAGTGGCTGTTGTTACTGGGGGCTTACTGGGTGTTTGGTATAATTTAACCAATTAAACAAAGAGGTGTTTTTTATGACGTTAAACAGAGACCAATTGTTTCAATCTTTGGGAACGGAAGTCGTTGCATACAGTCAACGAGTTGCCAACAACACACAAGTGTTGTTTCAAAAAGCATTGGAAATGGGATTGTATTCCGACTATTCCGTTATGAAAGAGGAAAATCTTCCATTCATTGCAACTGCGGTAAAGTACTTTGACATTGGATATGCTCAAGAAGAAAACAAACTGGCCTATTCGGGCAACGTTGTTTGTCCCCAACACACGGAAGAGGGGGCAGTTTTGTTGATGCAAGACGTCACAAGTTTTAAAGATTTTCAACAACTTTCTTTTGAAGAAAAAACAATTCGCACCATTGCAAAAGAAGTTGCCTGCTATCACCACGAAAGATGGGACGGTCAAGGATACCCCGACGGATTGAAAAAGGAAGAAATCCCCCTTGTGGCAAGAATGTGTGCCATTTGTTTTGAATACGAATGTTTGACCAACAACAAAGTCAAAGACGTCTTTTTGACAAGCCAACAAGCCGTGGAACAAATTGCCTTGGACGGTGGAAAAAGATTTGATCCCAACTTGGTGAAATTGTTTGTTACCATGGCAGATTTGTTGGAAACCTGTTTGAAAAAACCTCAAATTCAAATTGTAGAAAAAGAACTTCCCCAAGCAAAAAATTTGAACTTCGTAACAAGCGAAAGCCAAAGAGCAATTGAAGTAAAATATCAAAAAGCAATTGACTTGGTGGAAAACGAGTGTGATTTTTGGCAAGCAGAAATCGTCATCAACGACAATTTTTACGGAACGTTCTATCCCGAACAATATTTTTCAATTGCCGAGCGTTCCGGTCAAATCGTGAAGATTTTTGACGTTGCTTTGGAACAAATTGCCCAAACGTTGTACGTCTGCAACAAAGAAAGAGTACCCAAAATTGCCACAAGAGTTTCCGGTGCAAGTTTGCTTTCCCCCAATTTTGTTGCAAAAGTGGAAAAGCACGTAAAGTCTTTCAAAATTGAAGCAGGTCGTTTGCAGTTTGACGTTGCCACAGCCGACGTTGCCACAGCCGACAGCAAAATCGTTGGCATTTTGGAAAAACTTCGTGCCATTGGCGTTCAAATTGCCCTTTGCGAGTTTGGTTGGCAATATCAAACGCAACGCAACCTTGACTACTTGAAGTTTGACTTTTTGAAAATCGACAACTATTTGACGGAAGAAATGCAAACCAACCAACAAATCAAATCGGTAGTGGAAGACGTTTTCGAGTTGGCAGACAAATACGGAGTGGAAACCATTTGCTCGGGCATAGACAGTCAAGAAAAAAAGGAAATTTTACAACAAATGGGCTGTCTCAAAATGTATGGCGAGTTCATTGGCGAACAAATAAGCCAAGCCGACTTGTTGGCAAACAATCACTAAAGGAGAACTTCCATGTTCATAACTGAAGGAACAAAACAAGCAAAATACTCCAAAAAATTTGAAGATACTCACAACCAGCGTTATTACACGCAGGTTGTCAATGCGGTCAACAAAAAAGATGCCGACGTAAAAGTGGTTTTGTGTCAAGTGCAAGAGAATATAGACGAAAATTGGGTTTTGGCGGTGGAAAAGGCCCTTCCTGCCATTGAAAACATTTTCGCAACCTTCGCTCGGGACTGGTTAAATCTCGTCAAAAAAGACCCTTCCAAGGTCACAACGGAATATTTGAAAAATCTTTCTCGCAACAACGATTTGTTGGAAAGAGCGCGACAAGGGGGCCCTGTTCAAAACTATTCGGACGAAAATCATCCTTACTTTACCTACGAAAACAAGTTTGCCTATACGTTGGTGGTCAATCTTCAATATTTTTTGTCAAGACGCGCACAAGGCATCAAAAACATTCAACAAACGGCTGTTGACCACGTAAGGCAAGGCGCTGTGCCCAATGCAGATGGCAAAAAACAATATACGTTGTCTGCCGTTTCGTTTGAAGATGGCAAAGAAGGGTTTCACTCCAAAATGGAAAAGCGCATCGAAAGACTCAACGCAAAAATGACGGCGTTTAAAAACCACTCTTTTATGCACGCTTTTATTGGAATGATGGTTCGCCCTCCCATTGTCAAAACGCCCAAAATTTTAAACGATCCCGATTACAAAGTTCTTTACGAAACGTGGCAGTTTATGGCTTTGTACGAAAAAGACGGCTATCAACTCAACGTTGTGGAAAACGTTGCCTGTCCCAAAGAAGATCCGTTGTCTGAACTTTGTTCAGTTTTGGCACTTAATTGTTGTTTGTTTAACAACGGCGACTTTGACCGTCAATTGGAAAACGGTTATCAACAAATCGTCAACGAAGAAAGCGCAACGATGGCTTTGGCTTTTTCTGGAAAAGGCGACGACAAAAAAACCGTGTTGGCAAATTTCCAAAAACGCGCACAGGAAGAACACAAAATTGAACTTGCTTTGGCAAGAGCAATAGATTTTGAAACGTCTTTGCAAAAAGAGACAGAAACCGCCGAAGAAAAGGCAAAGATAGAAATAGAAAAACAAAAAGCCAAAGAAAAAGCAAAAAAAGAAAGGGAAAAACAAAAGGAAAAAGAACGTCTTGCTCAAGAAAAAGCCAAAGAAAAGGCAAAGAAAAAGGCTCTTGAACTGAAAGCCAAAGCAGAAGAAAAGGCTCGCCTTATCAAAGAAAAGGCAAAACAAAAGGCAAAAGAAGTAAAAGCACAAGCAAAACAAAAATAAAATTGCTATTGAAAAAGTCCTCTTTGTATGGTAAAATGCACAAAATACTATACGCGGAGGACTTTTATTTTGAAAGTTTTTGATTTTATAAGAAGAGCGTTAAGTTTAAGAAATAGTTTTCAAAACGACGAGTTTAGATATCACAAAAATGGTTTGATTGGACAAATTGTCCTCATTGTCTTTTGCCTTGCTTGGTCGGTTGGCTCGGTTCTTTTGGAAGGCTTTTGGTGTGTTATGGTGGAAAACATTGCAGAGCAACCGGAAAACCTTATTTGGGCTTTCTTTTTGGGCATAGCCTTGTTTTTTGTTTTGGTTTTTGGTTGTCGCAACTACGTTGTGTACAGCATAATTGCCCTAAAAACATTTTTTATGGGCAAAAAGGCCAAAAAGCAAGAGGTCAATTATTTTGACAACCAAGTAAGTGTCGGTGGTGAAGATTTTTCCAACTACTCCAAAACAAACAGAACGTTGGACGTTATTATCGGTGTTTTGTTCATTTTGCTTGTGCTTGTTTATTTGGTGGCAATTTTTTACCTTCCCTACCAAATCTTTTTTGTGCCAAACAAAATTTAATATGACATATATTGTCAACAAAAGTGTGCTATGATGCAATTATCAACAAGAGAGGTGTTGCATTGTGAAATTTGTAAAATTTGTGTTCGGCATATTTTTTGGCATTATTTTTTTGATGACGACCAGTGTTTTTAGGTTGTTCAAAATAAAAAGATAATTTTTTGTGATACAAAAGTTGTCAAAATGCTCAAATTTTTGTTTTGAGTAAAGATACCCCCAAAAAAAGAACCTGCTTTTGCAGGTTCTTTTTTATTGTTTTACTTTAATTAAACGCCCCAGAACAGCCACACAAAGGCCGAGCCAACAAGTACGGCAACCAATGTGAAGGGCACGCCAATTTTCAAGAAATCCATTGTGGAAACTTCTTCGCCATTTTTACGCAAAATGCCAATACCTGTGATGTTTGCCGATGCGCCAACGGGGGTAAGGTTCCCACCCAAGGTTGCGCCAATGAGCAAACCAAAGTAGAAGACGTAAGGTTCAACGTTCATAAGTCCTGCCAAACTTTGCACAACGGGCAACATTGTTGCAACGTAAGGAATATTGTCGATAAACGCCGACAACAAAACGGAAACGCCCACCAACATGACGTAAAGCAAGAAGGGGCTGTCGCCTGCAATTTGGTAGAACATGTCTGCAATTGCATCAATTACACCGGCTGCCGTGATACCTTCAATGACAATGAACAATCCGCACAAAAGCAAAAGTGTGTCTGTGTCCAAATCGGCAACAACTTGTTTAAGGGGTTGAGGGCCTTTTTCTTTGATGCAAGCACGAACAACGCCCACGATGCACAAAGCAAGACAAATCAAACCACTTCGCAAGTTGTATATACCAAGCCAAAAGCCACCGTTGGGTGCAGGAATGAAAGATGCCAAAATAAGCAAAACAACCGTGCCCAGCATCAAAATTGTGGGGAAAAAGTCGTTTACTTGCGTCTCAACCGTTGCAGTGACGGGTTGTTTTTCCTTGCGGAACAAAATAATCAAAACAACAATGGATGCAAGTGCGCCCAATTCCGTTGCAAAGAACATGCCGGGGCGACCGTTCATCCAGAAGAAATCCAAGAAGTTCATGTCTGCAAAGCCACCAAGCAAAATGCTTGTTGTGTCACCAACAAGGGTTGCTGCGCCTTGCAAGTTGGAAGATACTGCAATGCAAATGATTACCGGCACAGGAGAAATTTTGAGTTTGCGCGAAATTTCCAAACCAATTGGTGCGACCATCAAAACGGTTGCAACGTTGTCAACAAATGCGCTGATTACTCCGGCAAACAAGGACAAAACGGTTACTGCCCACAAAACGTTGGGAACTTTTGTGATGAGCCATTCTGCAAGGCGAGAGGGCATTTTGCTCGCAATAAACAAAGAGACTGTGCCCATCGTGCCACCAATCATCAACAACACGTTGTAGTCAATTGCGCCAAGCGCGGACAAAATGTTCAATTGGAAAAGTTTGCAGTATCCCAAAATAATGAAAATTACGGCTGTGGATAATGCAATCCAAGGACGATACTTGGGGAAAGTAAGCATCAATACATACATGATGACAAACAAGATAAGTGCAACGATCATTTTTAACTCCTTTCGTCAAACGGAAATAAGTTTTCTTTCTGGTTATTATACTATACCTTAAAGTTTTTGTCTTTACTTTTCTTGGTAGGATTATACTATATTTTTGTCATATTAAACACAAAAATCCTTCTTTTTTAACTTTTGTTTGACGGCAAAAGCAATTTTTATTATACTAAAGAGGTGCAAAAGAAGCGCCTTTTTGCGTTTGCACTTTGCAAACCCCCTGCCCGCATAGTTAAATGGATATAACAAACCCATCCTAAACGGTGAACTCTACTCAGTAAAATGCACAATGTATTGTGTTTTTAATGGTAGCAACCACTATAAATTGTGTTTCTTAAAATCAAAAACAATTCTAGGAATTGTAATAGGAATTGTTTTGGAATAGTGCATATCATTTCGTAACTTTTGAAATGAATTATAAAATTCAATATCTGCCTATAGCTCAGCTGGACAGAGCACCGCCCTCCTAAGGCGGGTGTCGGACGTTCGAATCGTCTTAGGCAGGCCAAAAAAGTCAGTAAAATTGTAATAATTTTACTGACTTTTTTGTATTTATGCAACTTCTTTAAAAATCAAAACCTGAAGCAAAAATATAAAATATAATCATAAAACAATAACTGTAGGTCGAAAACATAAAAATAAATATTGAAATTTTTGCAAAAGGGCTTGACAAAAGTTTATGAGTGTGTCATGCTGTAGGTGCAGTAAAATAAAAAACCCTGTATGCCAACGAGGGGAATACAGGGAAAGATGCAAGAATATGCACCTAATTTGTGGTAATTTTAGTATAGCATATTATTTGACGGATGTCAAGACCTTGCATCTGTTTTACGAGTAAATTAAGGAGATAGGGCTTATGTTATATATTGACCAAGTTGAAAAAGGCAAAGATATTCACGGCTGTGAAGTCATTACTAACGTTTATTGGACAAATGTATTAACCCAAAAAGCATCTAAAAAGTGCACTAAACGTGAAATGATTATTTTCATAAATAATAATCCCAATTCTATTGTCAAAACAAAATATAGAAGATATGGTGTTTGGATGTCTGGCGCAGAGGTTCACGTTGTTGATAACGAGTACTTAAGAACAGATGGCAACAATATTAAGGCTGATAATCTTGGCGAATTAGATTAATCAAAACGAGTTCGGGGTTCCTAGTACCCCTAGCTTAAAATAAGGAGAGGCAATGTTATTAAAAGAAATAGCAGAAATAATATTTTCTTTCCCTGATAAAGGGGTAGATTTAACGGCTGACTGGATATATCCAGCATTTTTACAAGAGGAAAACGTTATAACTGAAATAAAAACCGAATACGAATTCAAAACTAACCCATCTTGTAAGATAGAAACTGGCGATATAATCATTAAAAGAATACAACCGCAGTTTGTCAATTATATTTCTGAAAAGATGGATGCTTATATAGGGCAAAACCTTGTAATAGTTAGAGCATCCAATAGGATAGATTCAAAATATCTTGCTTATCTCTTGGAAAGGGATTTGAGTAAGCTCTATAAAGATACTGCAGGAGCGATACTAACGGCAATAAACCGAAAGTGTTTTGACGAGTTTGACGTTGGGGGCTTACCACCTATTGAAAAACAAAAAGCGATTGGCGAACTTTGGTGGCTTGAAAAAGAGAGAAAGAAACTGTACCAGCAATTACTTATAAAAGAAAAGCAACAGTTAGAATACAGATTGAAAAATTTGGTTAAATAAGGAGAAAACAAAATGACTACTTTTGAGGATATAAAAAATACACTTTGGGCGGCAGCAGACACATTTAGGGATTCGATTGACGCGTCTAACTATAAAGATTACGTGCTTTCAATGTTGTTCGTAAAATATTTATCGGACAACTTTAAGGAAAGAAAAGAACAACTTGAAAAAGAGTATAGCGGGATAAGACTTGAAAGACAGATTGCAAACCTTCCTTACGTATTGAAGGAAGAATTTACTTTTGATTATCTTTACAAGAATCGTAACGCCGTTGACATTGGTAATAAGATAAGCGAGGCTCTTGACGGCATTGAGAATACTAATCCGATACTTGCTGGAATTTTCCGTGGTATTGACTTTAATAGTGAGGCTAATCTTGGCAAAAAGGAACAAAAGAATCCGTTACTTCGTACGCTTTTGCAAGATTTCGTAAATCTTGATTTAAGACCTAGCCAAATTGAAGTGAAAGAAGGAAGAGTTCCTGCCGACATAGTAGGCGATGCTTACGAGTATATGATTGGCGACTTTGCTACTATGGCAGGTAAAAAGGCAGGGTCATTCTTTACCCCTCAAGAGGTTTCTGAAGTAATGGCAAATATCGTTGACCCTAAACCTGGTGAAAGAGTTTACGACCCGACTTGTGGTTCTGGTTCGTTACTTATCCGTGCGGCAAGAAAAGGTGGTTTTGACAAAGTCCAAATTTATGGACAAGAACTTACCAACTCGTCTATCAGTATGGCGAGAATGAATATGTTTATCCATAACGTTATGGACGCTAAAATTGCTTGGGGGGATACGCTTGCAAATCCGCAACACCTTGATAGTGATGGCAACTTAATGCAATTTGATTGTATCGTTGCAAATATGCCGTTTAGCAAGGATAAATGGGCGCAAGGCTTTAACCCTGGTGGTGAGGCTGTAGGGGATGAAGATATCAAAGGTAAAAAGAAAGTTGAGTTCAAAATGGAGGCAAGCCTTGATAGATATCATCGTTTTGATATCGGCGTGCCACCTGCAAGTAAAGGTGACTGGGCTTTCTTACTTCATATGATTTATTCTATGGCACCAGGTGGCAGAGTGGCGGC
>JAFQWS010000092.1 GCA_017407305.1 Clostridia bacterium | reverse complement strand
TGCAACTTTTAATGGCAAAAAACTGACAACAACGGACAAAATTGTGGCTGTCAAAATAAATGCACAAATGACAAAAATCATGGGTGCTTGACTGGGATCGCCAAACATAACAATTCCGTTGAAATAGTCGCTCAAAGACCCAATGGAATCCATTATAAACAGCATCAATCCAGTGACACAACTTGCACTGGAAAGCATTTGTACCCAATCCCATTTTTTGACAAATCCCAAAACGTTTGCACCAACGGAAATTGTCAAGAGAAGGAAAATAATCCAATTGAAAGCCTTTGCATCAATTTCAAAAATAACGTACAAAACCAATGCCACAAAAGAAAGTCCACCACAACAAAGGGTAAGAATTGCATTTTTATTCATCTTTACATCCTCCTTTGTTGACAGTGCCAACAACGTACAAAGTGCCAAACGTCAACGTTCCCAAGGCAAAAAGTCCAATGGTAACAAACAACGTGGCTTTCCACCAAGGAACAACTGGTACAATTTGACTGGACGAGGACAATCCGTTGATGACGCAACTGCGACTGCAAGCATACAAATAGTTTTTGACTGCACGACGCATACACAAAAGCATATAACCATCGTCCGACTCGGAAATGTATTTGCTCAAAAGTTGGGCCGCACGACCTCCGTCATCCAAGCAATAGGTGTCCGTTCCTTTTGAAAGGGAAGTTGTCAAGTGGGATTTGTATCCTGTGTTTTGACCACCTTGAATTGCATCGCATTCGGTATGTCCCAAAAATCCCCATTCTTCTGCCAAAACGTCAAAATTCAATTGAGATTTGGAAGATGCCCATTCCAAACCAAGTCGGTTGAAAGATTGCATTATGGACAACGTTTTGCCAATGCGAACGGCACCTTCAAAGGCACGCAAAGAACCTTCTCTAAATGCTTGTTCATTGAAAAATACGCTGACACCCTCACGGTTGTTTTCTTGGTCGTTGCCTGCAAAGTGTTTGATGCCTCCATGAACACCTTTGGCTTCCATTGCTTTTACTTGAGGAATGCTTGCCAAATAGCAAAGGTTGGGATCTTCGGAATAGTACTCGAAGTTGCGACCACAAAAAGGTGTACGATGCAAATTGCCACCGGGTCCCCACACTTCCATAAAGCCCATATACAACCCTTCTTCTCCCATCAAGTCACCTCTGGATTGGTACAAGTCCACGTTGAAGGTGGAACAAAGCACCACTGCGCCTGTATAACAGCAAGAAGAACGAGTGTCGCCATATTCTTCGGGATAGAAACCTGACATATCGTTGGGGCCAACTCCGTCAGGGCCGTCACCTGTATTAAATTCCGGCTTGCCAATGGACGTAACTGCTCCCGTTCCATAAAAGCAACTGATTAGACTTGCCATTTCGGCAGTGTTGAGTTGATTTAAAAACGTTTCCCACAAGGGATCGTAATAGTCAACGTCACGCATCATAACAAGCGTCAAACCAGAATCGTAAGGCAATCCCATACGCATTTCTTTGGCAGAAGGAGCGTTGTCGGGTTTTACGTATGTATCACCATCAAGTTGATCTTGCATATCCAAAGTACACTCTATTTCAGCAGGTTGTGTGGGGTAAGTGCCACTCCAATTGCTTCTTGACAAATAGGTGTAGGTTGTGTCTGACCAATAGTTGACGTCGCAATCTTCAAATTGATTGGTGACGACAACATTGTTTTCGGCTGTTTTGTAGGTGGTTGTATCCAAAGTGGAATTGTTCCACGTTTGCGCCTTGTCGCCATCTCCTGTGACGGTGTTGCCGAAATTGTCCACCAAACCGGTTGCGCCCTTTTTCGCCAAAACGTTGTTGAGTGCATCGTGAGCATTGTCGCCAATTGCAAAATAGTATTGACCTTGACTCAAAACGTAACCTTTGGCATTTACGTAGTCGTAAGATGCCAATAAGTACATATCAACGGTGATAGTCAACGTTTCCGATTGGTTGGGTTGCAACAAATCGGTTTTTGCAAATCCTGCAAGTTGAATTGCAGATTTTTCCACCTTGTTGGCAATTTCATAATCGCCATAGGGGGTTTGAGCGTAAAGTTGAACAACTTGTTTCCCTGCAACGTCACCTATATTTTTAACAGTAACAGACGCTGTTACTTCTCCACCATGGACGGAAATGCTGTTCAACGTTTGAGTGAAAGTGGTATAAGACAATCCATAACCAAAAGGATAGACCACTTCATCGGCGTAATTCCAATTGCTGGAAAAAGATGAACCAACGTCACTTGATGCGTTAAATCTGTTCAACACGCAATCTTCATAGCGCGTTTCGTAGTAACGATAGCCAATGTAAATGCTCTCTGCTTGGAAAGCATAGAAGCTGATATCCAAATCGGTATCCATCAAATTGGCGCAAACTTCATCAACGTTGCTCCACTTTTGGTTGTTGAAACTGTTGTTTACACATGCAGGTGCAGACAAAGAATTGGTTGCGTAGGTGTCCACCAATCTGCCAGAAGGGTTTACTTCTCCCACCAAAATGTCCACGACACCTTCAAAACCTTTCATACCGGGGTTGCCAATCCACAAACAAGCATCCACTTGATATTGGTCCAACCAGCCCACTTCCATTGCATAGGGGCTGTTCAAAAGCACAATGGTCTTTTCAAACAAGCCACTGTCTTTTATCATATTTAACAAATCTTTTTCCGCTTGGTGCAAGGCAAGTTGACTGATGCCTTCTTCATCACACATTTCAAGTTCGATGCCTTCGCCACCTTCGCGAGCCAACATAACAACAGCAACGTCGTTGAACTGAGTTTGCCAAGAAGATTGCAATGCATTTGTATAAAACTCAATGGGTTCTTCTCCCAACGTATGCGTGCGAGGAACACGTTTTGTCGTGCTGTTTTTGTATGCAGTATATAAAACGTCGTTGATTTCAAAATTGTGTTGGTCAAACGCTTCGTACAAGTCGGTGCAATAGGGTGCTTTTGCGTTGTCGTGACCGCAAGATGCGTTGCTTCCTGCGCTGTGAGGCTTGAACACTGCTTGCACCACGGCATGACCAAACAAAGTGATGCTGTTTTCATCACTTGTCAAAGGCAAAGCATTGTTGTCATTTTTGAGCAAAACTGCACCTTCTTGCATTTCCGTCACGTTTTGTTTGTAGGTATCGGCAATCAACTTTTGCAAGTTTTCGGCACTCAAATCGCCATACTTGCTTTCGTAGTATTGCGTGTCACCTACAACGCCCACGTCAACGATCTTGCTGGAACGAGTTCCAAAAAATGAATTTATGGCGTTTTCATAGTCCATTGCGACGATTGTACCAAAGATAAAAATAACCAACAACACGGCGCACAAGGACGTAAGGCCACGAAATAAGTCTCTTTTCAAGGGGGTTCTCCTTGTTTTGTTTTTTTTTGTTAATTTTAACACAATGCAAGGCTTTTTTCAATACGAAAAGCATTTTTAACTATAAAAAAAAGTGACAAGCACGTTTGTGCTTGTCACCAAAACTGCAAATATCTTTAATTAAATCAAACGAGTTTTAGATGCAACCAATTTGCCATCAACAATGGCATAACTTTTGCTGAAGCCATCAAAACCAACTTGGAAATCGTGACCGTCCACAATTGCTTCCAAACAATGTGCGCCTTCCATCAAAAGATCGATTTGTGCATAAATATTGTCGTCAATAATCAATTGATTGGTGCGTTTTACACGTCTGTAACATACTTTGTGTCCAAATGCTTCCGCTTCCAATAAAATGCGACTTTTTACCGTCCAATCGGCAACTTCCAAAACGGGAGAGTCTTCTTTGGGTGTTGCAAAAACGTCGGTTGTTTGTTCAATTTGTTCACCCGTTTCGCCCGAATAAACGACTGCTTGATCTTCTTGGGCAATTTGTTCTTGCTTGGCAAATTGTTTGAGTTTTTTGGATGCGCTGACACCCATCACCAAAGAGACGATTACCCAACCATGGAATAAGACGTCCATAAGCATATCAAGAGAAATACCATACAACACGAACATAATCACCGTGTCAATGCAGAAAAGCACCAATGATGCCGTCATTGCACCAACCTTCTTTCTGCCAACAAGCCACAAAATGAAATAAATTGCAACAACACCGATTGCCATTGCACCAAAGACTACTAATGCAGAAGGATCCAAAAGTTCTGCTTGGGAAATGCCCAATTCTGTGTAGTAATAGTCAGGCAAAAGGCCACAATACAAAGCGCCTGTAAAAGCAATGAAATGGGGCACCGATGCAGAAAACAAAAAGTACGTTTCCGAACCAAACAATGCCATAACTACGTTAATCAAAGAAAAAATTACCACAGCCAACAACGAATAGTTTGCACTGCTGACTTGTCTTGTACATTTGAGATATTCACCTGCGTTAGATTGTTGATTTGTCATAAGTATCTCCTTTTTTTATAATGGTTACATTTTAATACAACGTATTATATTTGTAAAGTTAATATTGAAGTTCTATCGTATTGATTGCTCAATGAAAACAAAACTTTGTTTTGGTTTTGTAGAGTTGTCCTTTTCTCACAATGGGGGAAGGAAAATTTTTGTGATTGATTGCATCGGGAAAAAATTGCGTTTCCAAACAAAATGCACTTCTCGCCCCATAAGTATGGTTGCATTTGCCTACGACGTTGACTGCATTGCCCGAATAAAACTGCATTCCACAAATATCGGTATAAAGTTGCATTTTCAAATTGGAAAGGTTGCCCACTGCTTCTGCCACCTTTCTAAAACCTTCTCCGTCCAAAACGTAGTTGTGGTCGTAACCTTTTGTCAAAGCAAAATACGTGCTGTCGTCAATATCTTTGCCAATTGCTTTGGGCGTCAAAAAGTCAAAAGGCGTGCCAACGACGGAGACAATTTCTCCCGTGGGAATCAAACGGCTGTCGCTGGGTGTGTAATAACTTGCCCAAAGGGTAAGTTTGTGATTGTCAACGTTGCCAACACCTTCTCCGTTGAGGTTGAAATATGCGTGGTTGGTAAAATTGACAATGGTATCTTTGTCACTTATGCAAGAGTATTCAATTTGCAAACCCTCGTCATCCACCGAATACCTTACGCACACGTCAAGATTGCCCGGAAAACCTTCCTCGCCATCGGGACTGAACAATTTAAGTTCAAGGGCATCGTCAAAAAGTTGAAAATCCCAAACCTTTTTGTCAAATCCAACAACTCCACCGTGTAAACAGTTGCCGTTGCGATTTTTGCTTACTTGGTATTTTATTCCATCAATGAAAAATTCGCCGTTGTTTATTCTGTTGGCAAATCTGCCAATAATCGCGCCAAAACGACCACTGGCAACAAGATATTCGTTGAGAGTGTCAAAGCCCAAAACAACGTCAATTTCCTTGTCATCTTTTTTGACTTTCAACGAACGAAGCACTGCACCATAGTTCAAAATTTCAGCAGTTACCTTGGAAGATGATATTGTAAAATTGTAAACGGGTTTTTCATCAACGTAACCAAACAATTGTTTTTTTGCCATAACGTCACCTCTATTTGCCTATATTATAGTTTATGTAAAAAAAATTGTAAAGAGCAAGATTTAATTTGCACTCTACACTTGAAAACATAGTCAACTTTATTGGTTCAAAACAAAAAGCACTGCATACGCAGTGCTTTTTGTTTTGAGGTGCGTTGACAAAAAAGATGCCAACATATCTTCGGTGTTAACGTGTTGCGATTATTCCATATGAGTATGTTTTGTTACCCATTGCTTCATTTTGATTGTGAGCCAGAAGGAATAGATCCCAAAAGTGATAAGGCACAAAAGGAACCATTTGATGTAGTTGCCAAAAAGCTGTCCACCGGTTCCGTCAAAAGTGAGCTGATGTCCGTCAATCGTGGTATGTTTTACGTACCACGCCTCCTTTAAGCAGATGGCCCAAGGAGCACCAATCCCCAAGGTGAAGATGCAAATGAGTGCTTGTAAAATGCCGATACCGATCATTCCAAGGAGACCGCCTGTAAACTTAGATTCCATGATTTTTCCTCCAAAAATATAAAATAAAAAGGTGTGCACAACCGAAGCTACGCACACCGAAAAACGCAAACCCCGATTGTTGCTACACAAAACTTAACAAGCACGGAGACAACTCTCGCCCATACATCAAGTTGGAATTCGCATTTTTACCAAATTCATTATTGACATATAAGCATAGGGATAAAACTCCCTATAAAAATAGAGAGTCCTCTCGCATAAGCTTGTTAATTAAATTTTGTGTAGCATAATTATTATATCACAATTTAATACATTTTTCAATATATTTTCTATATTCTTCTAAAAGTTTCTCGTTCGTTCCGTCAAGTTCGTCGATCTTGTTCAGAATGATGAAATATGCGCGATCGATTATCTTTTTTGCGTATTCCTCAAAGTCGTCCTTCGATGGATCTTTCAGAAAGCTTTGCCGCGCGCAGACGAGGGCATATTTTACTCGGTAATAATGTTTGAGCTCGTATTCCATATAAAAACTTCCTTTCGGTTTGGTAAGCACCATTATACCGAAAGGAAGTCATAAATCCAGATAAGTTTTTTAAAATTATTTGTTATCAATTTTCTTTTCAATCGTAATACACGACGAGGTGAGCATTCTTTGTATTCTGCCGCAGAGGTTACGATATGTTTTGAAGGTCGCTTCTTCAATCACCTTTGTATTATAAAGCAATTTGAGCCAGCTTTCTGTTTCGGCGCACTCTTTTCTTGCAATCTTGAATTTGGAGAGCATGTCTGCAAGGCTTTGA
>JAFQWS010000091.1 GCA_017407305.1 Clostridia bacterium | reverse complement strand
GCTTGCTTCTTTTTTTTCTCCTTTTTACTTGTCACGTTGCTCTTTTTCTTGAGCAGGACCGTTCGAAATAACGTGACGTTCGCAAATTAATTTGCTCACCGTATTGATGCACCTCATTTGATGTACAAGGGTATTGACTGCAAAAAACAAAAGTGGTATAATTGAAATAACTTTTTTTAACTAAAGGAGAAAAATAGCTCATGGCTAAATTTTTTGTTTCAACAGACAGCACTTGTGATTTGTTCTTGGAAGAACGTCAAAGTCTCAATATTGGCTATGCTCCACTCATCAACACAATCGGCGACGGAGACGACATGAAATTGGTTGAAGATAATTATCAATCTCAACAAGATTACGTCGACTTTTTCAATATTTTAAGAAATGGCACAACGGTAAAAACGTCCATGCTCAACGGCGAACAACACAAAGCCTATTTTACCTCTTTGGCAGAACAAGGCGTAAAAGATTGCATCCACTTTTGCATTTCTTATGGTTTGGCAAGAACCATCGAAGTGGCAACGGAAGCAGCAACGCAAGTCAAAAAGAATTTCCCCAAATTCAACGTTAAAGTTTGTGAATCTCACTCTGCAACGGTCGGTCAAGGCATTTTGGTAAAAATGGCCTGCCAATGCCGTGACAAAGGTATGACGTTGGACGAAACGTATAGATACATTCAAAACAACAAAAACAAGTTGCAACACTTTATTTTGGTAGATAACCTTGATCACTTGCGTCGTGGAGGTCGCATTTCAGGTGCTGCTGCAGCAGTTGGTAAAATGTTAAATCTCAAAATTATCATTGAATTTGACAAGGACGGAAAACTTTCGGTAACAAACAAAATCATTGGCAAGAAAAAAGCAGTGGACCACATTGTAAAATCTTTTGCACGTTTTACACACGACAGTGATTTTTACCCCACAGTCGTCCATTGCGACAACCTTCCTTTGGCACAAGAATTGCACGACAAATTGCAAACAGAGTATGGAATTGATCCTGAAATTCGCATCATGGGTCCCACCATCGGTTGCCACGTCGGTCCTGATGCTGTTGCCTTTGCCTTTTTATCAAACCAAGAAAAAATTAAATAACACATATAAAAAAGGCTTGACCAAATTGGTCAAGCCTTTTGCTTTGCAAAAAATTTATTCGCCATCGTTGAAGTACAAAATGCCAAGAGTATTTGCACCACAGTGTGTGGTAACCGTGCAACCTGCATTTGTTTCAATGACTTCTTCAAAGATGCCTTTTGCTTTGACGTATTCGATAACTTGTTCCGTCAAACCATCATAAGTCATGGGAGAGTGGGTAATAAAGCAAAGACGTTTGTCAGGGGTATTGAATTTTGCCAAACAATCGTCAATATATTTGAAAATGACGCGAGGGAAACGTCCCATATATTTGCGTGCAACGCCCATTTTGCCGTCGGAAACTTCAATGCAAGGTTTGATGTTCAACATATTTGCGCCCAAATATGCCATTGCAGAGCATCTGCCACCTTTGTAAAGATGTTCCAAGTTGTCAACTACGAAACTTGCTTGCACTGCTTCACGACGTTTTTCAACAAGTTCGACAATTTCTTTGGGAGATTTTCCTTCATCTCTCAATTTGCACGCAAACAAAGTCAACAAACCTGCGCCTGTGGAAAGGTTGAGTGAGTCAACAACGTAAACGTTTTTGACTGCCTTTGCGCCTTCTGTTGCCGTTTGATAGGACATTGACATTTTGTTGGAAATGGTAAAGTGAATTACTGCATCGTAATCTTTTCTGAGTTCGGTGAAAAATTCTTGATAAGTTTGTGCGCTTCTGCAAGCAGTTTTGGGCAAAACTTTTGTTTTTTTGTAAAATTCCACCAAGTCATCAGGTTGAACGGTAACACCTGCAAGGTGTTCTTCTTCGCCCAAAATGGAAAATAGGGGCATGATTGAAATATCATGTTTTTGAACCAATTCTTTGCTCAAATCGACAATTGAGTCTGCAGAAATTTTAATTTTCATATTATACCTCATAAAGTTTTTTTGATTGATATAACTAATTATCTACACTACTTCAACATTTTACCATACATTTGTATATTTTTCAATAAAAAAACACCAAAGACATCAAATAAAATGTCTTTGGTGCAATAATTCATTAAAAAAACTTATTCTTGGGGTGCTTCTGCTTCTTCTTTTTCTTCTTTGTCTTTGGAAAGTGCTTTTTGTGCTACTTCGCCAACTTCTTTTGCTTTGTTTTGAACAAACATAAGAATACGAATTGCCATAAACAAGCAAAATGCCACGATCAAAAAGTCAATGATTGCTTGAATAAATACGCCGTAACGCAATGCTACTTCTGCAGATACCAAAAGACCTTCTGCATCATAAACTGCTTCTGCAATGACCCATTTCCAATCTGTGACGTCAACGTTGCCAACAATCAAACTGATCAAAGGCATCAAAACGTCGTTTACGAAACTGTTGACGATTTTTGTAAATGCACTTGCAATTACGACACCAACTGCCATATCAATTACGTTGCCTTTTGCAATGAACTTTTTGAAATCAGCAAAAAACGTGCTTTTTTTCTTTTCTTTTTTAGCCATAATTTTTCTCCTTTGTCGGCAAACGTTTTTTGTTGCCCTTGATGAGTACATTTTAGCACAAGTTAGATGCAATTTCAATAAAATATGTGAAACAATTATAAAAAAATCCACGGCAAGAATTTGCCGTGGATTTGTTTTTGTTAAAAAATTCCTTTACAAATCAATTATTTGCGAGGGTTTTTGATGTTTGCTTGTGCTGCTGCCAAACGTGCAATGGGTACACGGTAAGGAGAGCAAGAAACGTATGTCAAACCAACGTTGTGGCAGAATTCGATGGAGCTAGGATCGCCACCGTGTTCACCACAGATACCCAATTTGATGTCGGGACGTGTTTGTCTGCCCAATGTGCATGCCAAGTTGACGAGTTTGCCTACGCCGTTTTGGTCCAATCTTGCGAAAGGATCGTTTTCGTAGATTTTCTTGTCATAGTATGCAGGAAGGAATTTGCCTGCGTCGTCACGGGAGAAACCAAACGTCATTTGTGTCAAGTCGTTTGTACCGAAGGAGAAGAATTCTGCTTCTTTTGCAATTTCGTCTGCTGTGACTGCTGCGCGAGGGATTTCGATCATTGTACCGACTTTGTAATGCAAGTTGCTACCTGCTTTTGCAATGCATTCATCTGCTGTTTTGACAACAACGGATTTTACGTATGCAAGTTCTTTGATTTCGCCAACGAGGGGAATCATGATTTCGGGAACAACGTTCCAATCTGCGTGTCTTGCTTGGACTGCCAATGCTGCTTGGATGACTGCCTTTGTTTGCATTACTGCAATTTCAGGGTAAGTAACTGCCAAACGGCATCCACGGTGACCCATCATGGGGTTGAATTCGTGCAAGGAAGAAATGACTTCTCTCAAGTGTTTTTCTGTGATATTCATTTCTACTGCCAAGTTTTTGATGTCTTCTTCTGCTGTGGGAACAAATTCGTGAAGAGGAGGATCCAAGAAACGGATTGTTACAGGGCAACCTTCCATTGCTTCGTAAAGTTGTTCGAAGTCGCTTTGTTGCATAGGCAACAATTTATCCAATGCTTTTTCGCGTTGTTCGACTGTTTCTGCAACGATCATTTCGCGAATTGCTTTGATTCTTTCTGCTTTGAAGAACATGTGTTCTGTTCTGCAAAGGCCAATACCTTGTGCACCAAATACACGTGCTTGTTTTGCATCTTTGGGTGTGTCGGCGTTTGTTCTGATTTGCAATGCTCTATATTTGTCTGCCCAACCCATAAGGCGACCGAAGTCACCTGCTACTGTTGCGGGAACTGTGGGGATTGCTTCGCCGTAGATGTTACCTGTGGAACCATCCAAGGAAATCCAATCGCCTTCTTTATATACGCGACCTGCAAGTTCGAATACTTTTGCTTCTTCGTCAATTTTGATTTCGCCACAACCGGAAACACAGCAACGTCCCATACCACGTGCAACGACTGCTGCGTGAGACGTCATACCGCCACGGACTGTCAAGATACCTTGTGCAAAGTTCATACCTTCGATATCTTCGGGGGATGTTTCAAGTCTGACCAAAATAACTTTTTCGCCTTTGTTCTTTACCCAATCAACAACGTCTTCTGCGGAGAAAACGATTTTACCACATGCTGCACCGGGGGATGCGGGAAGTGCTTGGCCAACGGGTTTTGCCTTTTTGAGTGCTGCTGCATCAAACGTGGGGTGCAACAATGCGTCCAAGGAACGAGGTTCAATCATTTCAACTGCTTCTTTTTCTGTTCTCTTTCCTTCGTCAACAAGGTCACATGCAATCTTCATTGCTGCTGCAGGTGTACGTTTGCCGTTTCTTGTTTGAAGCATAAACAATTTGCCTTCTTCAATTGTGAATTCCATGTCTTGCATATCTCTGTAGTGATCTTCAAGTCTTTGGACGATTTCAACAAATTGTTCGTAAACTGCAGGGTTTTCATTTTTGAGTTGGTCGATTGTTTCGGGTGTTCTTACGCCTGCGACAACGTCTTCACCTTGTGCGTTCATAAGGAATTCACCAAACAAGCCTTTTTCACCTGTGGAAGGGTTGCGGGAGAAAGCAACGCCTGTACCAGACGTGTCGCCCATGTTACCAAAGACCATTTCTTGAACGTTTACTGCTGTGCCCCAAGAGCTGGGAATATCGTTCATTCTTCTGTAGTAGACGGCACGGGGTGTGTTCCAGCTGCGGAAAACTGCCTTGATTGCGCCCATAAGTTGTTCTTTGGGATCTTGAGGGAATTCTTTACCAATGGCTGCTTCGTACTTTGCTTTGAATGTGTCTGCAAGTTGTTTCAAATCGTCTGCATCCAATTCTGTGTCAAGTTTGACGCCTTT
>JAFQWS010000090.1 GCA_017407305.1 Clostridia bacterium | reverse complement strand
GTTGTAAGAGACCTTGTTGGACACGGCATTGGTAGACAAATGCACGAAGATCCTTCTGTGCCCAACTATGGCACACCGGGACACGGCATGAAGTTGGTAGAAGGGATGACACTTGCAATCGAACCTATGGTCAACATGGGTACGGAAAAAGTCATCTTTATGCAAGACGGTTGGACAGTAAAAACACTGGACGGCAAACCGTCAGCACACTACGAAAACACCATTGCCCTCACCAAAAATGGTGTAGAAATTTTAAGTTTGTAAACTTTAATATGGTAAAGAATTTTGAGTTGGGCGACGTGGTCGTTTCGCAAAAAGGCAGAGATGCACAAATGGTCTTTGCAGTTGTACAAATTGATAAAGACGGTTTTGTGATGATAGCCGACGGTGAAATTCATCCATTAAAAAAGCCCAAAAAGAAAAACGTAAAGCATCTCAAATGCATTGGCAAATTGGAAACGATTGGCAATAAATTGACGTCAGGTGCAAAAGTATTTGACAGCGAATTGAAAAGTGCGTTGAGAACCTCTAAAATTATTTAAGGAGATTTTATGTCCAGAGAAGATGTAATTGAAGTAGAAGGTATCGTAGTAGAAGCATTGAGAAATGCCCAATTTGTTGTACGTTTGCAAAACGGCCACAACGTATTGGCTTACGTATCAGGAAAATTGAGAATACACTCAATCAAGATTGTGGCAGGCGATGCCGTCAAGCTTGAAATGAGCCCTTATGACTTGACAAAAGGTCGAATCATTTGGAGAACTAAAGGCAACTAAAATCCCCCAACTAGAAAAAAATTAAGGAGTACTAAAAATGAAAGTTAAACCTTCCGTAAAACCCATGTGTGACAAATGCAAAGTTATCAAAAGAAACGGCAAAATCATGGTTATTTGTTCCAAATACCCCAAACACAAACAAAGACAAGGTTAATGGTCAACCCTCGTCTGCAAAGCAGTTTGTACATTCCATTTAGACAAACACTTTGCATACGTTAACATATTTATTTAATTTTAAAAAAATATTAAGGAGAAAAACTAATGGCTCGTATTTCAGGTGTAGATTTACCCAGAGACAAACGCATTGAATACGGTTTGACCTACATTTATGGCATTGGTCATACCACAGCAGTCAAAATCTTGGAAGAAACAAAAGTCAACCCCGACACACGCGTAAAAGACTTGTCCGAGGATGATATTTCCAAAATCCGTGACTATATCGAAAAAGAACTTCAAGTCGAAGGTGACCTTCGTCGTGAAGTAAACCAAAATATCAAAAGACAAATTGAAATTGGCTCTTACAGAGGCGTACGCCATAGAAAAGGCTTGCCCGTACGTGGTCAAACAACAAAACGCAACGCTCGCACAAGAAAAGGTCCCAAAAAGACAGTTTCTCACGGCAAGAAAGCAACAAAGTAGTAGGAGGTTGAATCATGGCTGCTATTAGAAGAATTGTCAAGAAAAAGAAAGATACAAGAAAAGTTGACAAAGGACAAGCACACATTCACGCATCCTTCAACAACACAATCATCACAATCACCGACTTGAACGGTAACGCATTGTCTTGGTGCAGTGCAGGTTCCTTGGGTTACAAGGGCAGCAGAAAAGCAACAGCATTTGCTGCACAACAAGCAAGTGAACAAGCAGCACAAAAAGCAGTAAAAGATTACGGTTTGAGAACGGTTGAAGTTTATGTAAAAGGTCCCGGTCAAGGCAGAGAATCTGCAATCCGTGCATTGCAAACTGCAGAATTGGAAGTGACACTCATTCGTGACGTATCCCCCATCCCTCACAATGGTTGCCGTCCTCCCAAGAGAAGAAGAATTTAATGAAGGAGAATTAACATGGCAAGATATACAGGAGCCGATTGCCGTCAATGCAGACGTGAAAAATGCAAACTGTTTTTGAAAGGCGAAAAGTGCTATACACAAAAATGCCCCTTAATTTTGAGAAATAAAGTTCCCGGACAACACGCCGAAGGCAGAAAGAAAATCAGCGAATACGGCTTGCAACTCCGTGAAAAACAAAAAGTTAAAAGAATTTATGGCTTGCAAGAAAAGCAATTCCATCATTACTACGAACTTGCAGAAAGAAGCAAGGGTGTAACAGGTACAAACATGCTCATCAACTTGGAAAACAGACTTGATAACGTTGCATACCGCATGGGTAT
>JAFQWS010000089.1 GCA_017407305.1 Clostridia bacterium | reverse complement strand
TTGAGCAACTTCCAACAAGGTATAAAAAAGATTGTCCGGCTTTGCAAAGTCGCACACGCGCCTACGTCAAAGTGCAAGAAGGTTGCAACAACTTTTGCTCCTATTGCATTGTTCCCTATTTGCGTGGACGAAGCCGAAGCAAACTGGTAAAAGACGTTGTTGAAGAAATCAAAGGTATAAATGCTGAAGAAATTGTCATCACGGGTATTGACGTTTCTCAATATGGCAAGGATACCAACGAAAGTTTAGAACAACTTTTTGGCGAAATTGCCAAAGTAACGTCTGCAAGAATAAGATTGGGCAGTTTGGAACCTAGAGCAATCACTCCCCAACTTTTGGAAAACTTGTCAAAACTAAACTTTTGTCCTCATTTTCATTTGTCAATGCAATCTGGTTGCGACTCAACCCTTGCTCGCATGAACAGACACTATACGACAAAAGAGTATTTTGAAAGTGTCCAGCTTATCAGACAATTTTTCCCTTTGTCAGCAATTACCACCGACGTTATCGTTGGTTTTTCAGGTGAAACGGAAGAAGAATTTGCCCAAACTGTCAAATTTGTTGAAAAATGCCAATTTCAAGATATTCACGTTTTCCCCTTTTCCAAAAGGGAAGGCACGGTTGCTTACAATTGGCAAGACGTGGATGCATCAGCAAAAAAACGTCGTGTTGCAACCTTGTTGTCAGTTAAACAAAAACTCAAAAACGATCATCTCACCAATCAAATTGGAACGGTTGCCCAAGTGTTGTTGGAACAACGAAAAGACGGCTTTTTAGAGGGCTACACGCCCCAATACGTCAAAGTGTACACACTTGGTGGAACTTTGGGAAAGACGGTCTCAGTCAAAATAGAGGGCTTATACAAAGACGGAGTAAAAGGTACGGAGGTATAATTATGGATTGTATTTTTTGCAAAATTATCAAAGGAGAAATTCCTTCCTATTGCGTATATCAAGACGAACATTGCTATGCCTTTTTAGACATTGCAAAAGACGTTTACGGACACACGCTTGTAATTCCCAAAAAACACGTGGAAAATCTTTTGGACGACGATTGTGACGAAATCACAGTTGCAAAGGTTGCCCAAACAGCTCAAAAGATTGCAAAACACTACGTTGCCAACTGCGGTTTTGACGGAGCAGACGTCGTGTGTGCCAATGGCGCAAGTGCCGAACAATCGGTGTTCCATTTGCATTTCCACGTCATCCCTAGAAAGGAAAATGACGGCGAACAAATGTGGCATTTTAAAGGCGGAAAAGACTTTGATTTGGCAGATATTTGCCAAAAATTGAAAATTGATTAAAACGTTTGACAATTGATTTGTCACAATGTATAATCACTATGCTAAATTCAACCACAAAGTGGAAAGGGGGCGAAACGAATGTCAACAATTAAAGTTGGTGAAAACGAATCTTTGGACAATGCTCTTCGTCGTTTTAAGAGAAAATGTGCAAGAGACGGCATTATCGGTGACCTCAAAAAGAAAGAACAATACGAAAAACCCAGCGTACGTAGAAAAAAGAAAGCCGAAGCTGCTCGTAAAAGAAATTCCAAATATTAAGATTTTTCTTACAAATGAAAAAACTGCTTGCAAAACTGCAAGCAGTTATTTTTTTTAGTTTTAAGGAGAATTGTTATGAATAACTCAACTTTCAAGGAATACGCAAAACAAGCAAAGCAAAGATTGACTTCGGGTTTTTGGGAAAAGGTGCAAAACAAGGACACAACGTCAGTTGCCACCAAAGCAACGGTTTTTGACAGCATATACAATCAACAGGCATTTGAAGAACAAAGCGAATTTTTGCAAAAGGTACAAATGGTTTTGCAAAACAGCGACCAAAACCCAATTATGCAGTTGGCAGACCAAGACTATTTGAAAACTTTGTCCGTTGAACAAAAACAAAGTTATCTTTTGAAGTTGTCACAACGTTTTTTGTCGGCAAAGGAAACTTTGGCAAAGATGAATCAAAACAAGTAAAAAACCATTGATTTAGCATTAAATTTGTGCTAACATACTTTTATACAACACCAAAGGAGAAATCACAATGAAACTTGCAGACGTATATTTTTCACAAGATGAACAAAACGTATTGGACTTGTTGTTGGACGAAGAAAGTCAAGACAACTTGTTTTTGTCAAACGAAGGACAAGTGGTGGAATTTGCGCAAGTGGCAATTGTACCTCACAAAGATGCAATTTACGCAATTTTGAAGCCGGAAACACCTTTGGAAGACGTTTTTGATGACGAAGCAGTTGTTTTCCACGTAAAAATTGACGAAGATCAACAACCTTATCTAAAAGTGGAAACGGATGAAGAAATTGCCCAACACGTTTTCCAACAATACTATCAAATGTTGGACGAATTGGAATTGGAAGAAGAATAAAAAAGTTTAAGCCCATCAATAGATGGGCTTTTTTCATGGATTTGCTTTTACAACGTAAAATCAAATTCCGTTTGAAACACAAGATTTGCCAATAAATTATTGCAGTTGTAAAAAAGTGAAAAACTTTTCCAAACGCAACATGAAAAAGGGCAACAACCTCTCTCAAGAACAATATTTGAAAAAATTGTAACAAAAAAAAGGACGGATATTCCGTCCTTTTTTTGTTGTATTAGAATTTTTCAATAAGTGCATTGATAAAGTCTTTAATTGCAAGATTTTGCCATGCGTCAAGGTCTTCTTGATACTCAGCAACGTCATCTGTGTGGATGGAATCCAAGTAATCTTTATAGGTTGCACCGTAGTGAGAAATTACGTACGTAGCATAACCCGTTGCAGAACCACCGTGTTTACAGAACAACACAGAAAGTTTGCCTTGAATTTCTTCGTCAAACGTCAAAATTCCGTCGTCGATAAAGTCTTTCACCGTCAAAGATTCCAAGACGTCACTCAACGTACTTGCATCAAAACTGCCAAGGGAAATGTTGGCAACTGCGCTGTTGATACCCGTTGCTTTGGTATTGCAACTTTC
>JAFQWS010000088.1 GCA_017407305.1 Clostridia bacterium | reverse complement strand
TGCATCTTCCCAACCTACGAACGTGTAACCTTCTTTTGTAGGTGCTGCAGGTGCTGTTGCTGTGCCGCCGGATACGATCACTTGTTCTTCACCGTCGAAGGATACTGTTACGTATTCTGTGTTGTCGATGATGTTGAGTGTAATGACGTAGTCGTAGTTGCTTGTGCTTGTTTGAGTTTGACCAGAACTATTGACAGATTGAGATTTAACTGCGCATCTGATTGTGATGGTGTGTTCGCCACCAATTTTTCGCCATTTTTAAATCGGCAACCTTTTTTTGCGACGTCAACTTTAAAACTTTTTGCAAAGAAAAACAGGTTCAAACATTTGTTTGAACCTGTTGTTTTTTAGTTTTGAAGTTTTAACAATTAGTTGTTTTCTTCTGTTGCTTCAACTTCTTCTTTTTTTGCTGCTCTTGCTGTTACAAGGTTTGCAACGATACCAAGGATCAATGCACATGCAACTGCTGTAATTTTAACTGAGCCAAAGGACAATGCCATGCCACCGACACCTGCGATCAAGATTACGGAAACTGTGAAGAGGTTGCGGTTTTCGCCAAGGTCAACTTTTTGGATCATTTTCAAACCGGAAACTGCGATGAAACCGTAGAGAGATACGCAAACGCCACCCATTACGCAAGAGGGGATTGTTGCAAGAAGTGTTGTGAAGGGTGCGATGAAGGATGCAACGAGGCAAACGACTGCTGCTGTCAAGATTGTGACAACGGATGCGTTGCGGGAGATTGCTACGCAACCAACGGATTCACCGTACGTTGTGTTGGGGCAACCACCGAAGAATGCGCCTGCGATGGAACCAACGCCGTCACCAAGAAGTGTTCTGTGGAGACCGGGATCTTTTGTGAGGTCAGAACCGATGATGGAAGAAATGTTTTTGTGGTCTGCAAGGTGTTCTGCAAAGACTACGAATGCTACGGGAACGTATGCAACCAAGATTGTCAAGAAGTATTCGCCAAATGCTGTTACGTCTGCAAAGCCTTTGAATGCTTCAATAAATGCAAAGTTGGGAATCCATTGCATATTTTGGAAAAGACCAAAGTTGATAATCAAAAGTTCGGGAATTTCTGCAACGATACCGATTACTGTGAAGATTGTTGCTACAACGTAACCTGCTGCGATACCGATGTTGAAGGGGATCATTTTCATCATTTTCTTGCCGTAAACGGAGCAAATGATGACTGTGAAAAGTGTTACGAGACCACAGAACAAACTAATCAAGCCTGTAGTATTCATAATATATACGTGGTTTGTTGCATCATAAATAGAGCCTTTCAAAACGTCGCCGATTGCGTTGCCGGAAAGAGACAAACCGATTACTGCGACTGTGGGTCCAATTACGGATGCGGGCATAATTTTGTTGATCCATTCAACACCAACAAATTTGACAACGAGTGCGATGATAACGTAAACAAGACCTGCCAATGCTGCGCCAATGATAAGACCAAGGTAACCTACGGATACACTTGCTGCACCACCGAATGCTGCCAACATGGAACCGATGAATGCGAAGGAAGATCCCAAGAAAACGGGGCTCTTGAATTTTGTGAACAAAAGATAAACCAATGTGCCTGCGCCTGCGCCGAAAAGTGCTGCGGATTGGCTCATGCCGTTTTCTACGATTGTGGGAACTGCGATTGTTGCTGCCAAGATTGCAAGAACTTGTTGGAATGCAAAAACAAGTACTTTGCCGAAAGGTTTGGGCATATCTTTTACGCCATAAACCAAATTTGTTTTGTTTTCGTTCATGATTTTTCTCCTTGTATTTTGAAAATATTATTTAACTTTGTAAGAGAGGGAAACGGACGTTTCGCCATCTATTTCACCAAGTTTTACCTTGATTACTTCGTTGAGTGACGTAGGGATGTTTTTTCCTACGAAGTTTGCCCTGATGGGTAGTTCGGCGTGACCACGGTCAATCAAGATTGCCAAGTAAACTCTGTCGGGTCTGCCTAAGTCGCAAATTGCATCCAATGCTGCACGCGCCGTGCGACAAGTAAACAAGACGTCGTCCACCACAATGACCGTTTTTCCGTTGACGTCGAAAGGAACGTCACTTTTTCCAACGACGGGGTCGGGTGTCTTTTTGGTAAGATCGTCACGATACATCGTGATATCCAATCTTCCAACGGGCACTTTTACGCCTTCAATTTTTAAAATGTTTTGGGCAATTCTTTCTGCAAGGGGGACGCCACGTGTGTAGATGCCTACCAAACAAAGATTGTCGCAACCGTGGTTTTTTTCCACTATTTGATGTGCGATACGCACCAAGGCTCGTTCAACGTCTTCCTTTGTCATAAGCATTGCTTTTTGAACAAATTGCATATTGATATTGAATCTCCTTTGCAATAAAAAATCCCATTTGCGCAACGCAAACAGGATACACGCCATTTTTCACCTTAATTTAGGTGTCAAATGAAATCTATGAGCATCTTGTTGGCATCGCTGTACCAAATTAAAGAATTATTTTACCTTGTGTATTCTAGCACAATCACAAAACATATGCAACCAAATTAACACCATATTTTTAAAGTTTTTTTTGCATTGAGTTATCCACAAAAAAAGACGCTTTCACCTTTTTGAAGCGTCTTTTTTGCTGTTTATTTTGACAATCTTGCTTTTTTGATTGCTGTCTTCCAGCCTTTTTTCAACAATTTGCGTTGGTCTTTTGAAATGGTGCTGTGGAAAACCTTGTCTATTTGACAATTTTGTTTGATATCATTGAAGTCTTGCCAGTAGCCAACTTTGAGTCCTGCCAAATAGGCACAACCCAAGGCAGTCGTTTCCACCACTTTGGGACGTATGACGTCGGTGTTGAGCAAATCTGCTTGGAATTGCATCAAGAAATTGTTGGCACTTGCGCCACCATCAACACGCAAACAATTGATTTTGCTACCCATATCCTTTTGCATTGCTTCCATCAAATCATTGACTTGATAAGCAATGGATTCCAAACTGGCTCGAATAAAATGTTCCTTTTTGACACCACGTGTCAACCCACACACCAAGCCTCTTGCTTGGCTGTCCCAATAGGGAGCACCCATACCTGTAAAGGCGGGGACAATGTAAACTCCGTTGGTGTCGGGAACACGACTGGCATAAGTTTCCGTTTCGGAAGCCGTCCTTATCATACGCATTTCGTCACGCAACCATTGAACAACTGCACCACCAATGAACACCGAGCCTTCCAAAACGTAAGGAGGTTTGTCGTTGAGACTTGCTCCAAGTGTCGTAACCAAACCATTTTTGCTTTGAACGTTTTTGTCGCCCACGTTCATCAACAAAAAGCAACCTGTACCATAGGTGTTTTTGACGTCCCCTTTGTTGACGCAAAGTTGACCAAACAATGCCGATTGTTGGTCGCCCACAACACCACAGATGGGCACGCTTTTGCCCACAACTTCCACTGCCGTGTGTCCAAACATACTGCCTGAGGGGGAAACTTGGGGCAACATTGACGAAGGAACATCAAAAAGTTTCAACAATTCTTCATCCCAAGTGAGCGTATGTATGTTGAACAACATTGTTCTCGATGCGTTTGTGTAATCAGTTTTGAAAATTTCCCCTTTGGAAAGTTTCCACATTAAATACGTGTCCACCGTACCAAACAACAACTTGCCTTCTTCGGCTTTTTGACGAGCGCCTCCCACGTTGTCCAAAATCCATTTGATTTTCGTGGCGGAAAAGTATGCGTCCACAACGAGGCCTGTCTTTTGATAAATCATATCTGCCAAACCTCTTTCTTTCAGTTGGTCACAAAAGGCTGCTGTGCGTCTGCATTGCCAAACAATTGCATTGTAAACCGGTTCGCCCGAGTCCTTGTCCCAAACAATGGTCGTTTCCCTTTGGTTGGTGATACCAATTGCCAAAACGTTGCTCATATCGCAATCGGCATTTGCCAATGCTTCGGCAATTACACCCACTTGACTGGCAAAAATATCTTTGGGATTGTGTTCTACCCAACCTGCAACGGGATAGATTTGTCTAAACTCTTGTTGAGCCATACCTTTGATTGTGCCTTGCTTGTCAAACACAATTGCTCTTGATGAAGTTGTGCCCTGGTCCAACGCCAAAATGTATTTCATAAAAACTCCTTATTTTTTTGCCAATCCTTTTGTGACAACGACGTCAACGCCTGTGCCACATACGTTTGAAATTGCAACGTCACCAACGTTGACGGGAGCAAAAATTGTTGTTTGATTGAATTGTTCTAGACAATCAAAGATTTTTTCTTTGGGAATTGGCTCTTTGGTTTTTACCGAAACAACCGGTTGCGTTGCGCCCTCAATCTTGACGGTGCCACACACCATACGTTTTGGTGCTGTTATTTCGTTTTTTGCATAAATTACACCACGAATACATCCGTTGCCTGTAACAACGATATTTTCCAAAGTGTCGCCTTCTACCTTCAAATGACAGCCCATAGGACAACTGATACAAATTAGTTCTCTCATTTCTCTCCTCCTTCCAACGAAACTTGGACGTTTGACGCTGTCTTTAATATCTTTATTTGTTCTTGCTTAAAAGTGATGCTTTCCATTTCACCAGGGGTGACGATGGGGCGTTTTTTCTTGGCAACGACAACACCATCGGCAAACACCGTCAAAGTGACGTTTTTGTAAACGGATGCCACTCTCATTTTGAAATTCAAACTGCTGGTAAAGTCTCCATCTTTTTTCAAAAGGGCAGGGACACAATATCTTACACCATTTTTTGTTTCAATCTTGATTTTTTCGCAGTCGGGGGCTCCTTGTTTGATATACTGAACGGCACGTTGTCCAGCCAATGCGCTTTCTTCAGAAACAAAGTCCACCAAATCGTGTACGTGCAAAACGTTGCCACATTGGAAAATGCCCTCGGTGGTTGTCATCATACCATCGTCCACCACACCACCACCTGTAACGGGTGATATTTCTACGTCTGCATTTTTTGCCAATTCGTTTTCTGGCAACAAGCCAACGGACAACAACAAAGTGTCACACTCGATAAATTGTGCCGTTTCCATCAAAGGACGCAAGTTTTCGTCCACCTTTGCAATGGTGACACCTGTCAATCTTCCTTGACCGTGCACTTGCACCACCGTGTGAGAAAACAACAAAGGAATATCAAAGTCATTGAGACATTGAACGATATTTCTGTTAAGTCCCGACGAATAGGGCATAAGTTCCACAACTGCCTTGACTTTGGCACCTTCAAAGGTCATTCGACGTGCCATAATCAAACCAATGTCGCCACTTCCCAAAATGACAACTTCTTTACCTACCGACAAACCTTGCACGTTGACAAGTTTTTGTGCAGTTCCTGCCGAGAAAATGCCACTTCCACGCATACCTGCAATATTTATTGCCCCACGAGGACGTTCGCGACAGCCACAACTCAAAACGACTGCCTTGGCATCAATCGTAACCAATCCGTCTTGTTTGCTGACGTAAGTGACTTGTTTTTTGTTGTTGACGTCAATTACCGTTGCGCCCAATTTGTATTCAATTTTGCGATCAACTACTTGTTGAATGTATCTATCAGCATACTCGGGGCCGGTAAGTTCTTCTTTGAAGGTGTGCAATCCAAATCCGTTGTGAATACATTGATTTAAAATGCCACCAAGTTCTTCTTCTCTTTCCAAAATTAGGATGTCTTTTTCCCCTGCGTCATAGGCAGATATTGCACAAGCCAAACCTGCAGGGCCACCACCGACAATAACAAGATTTCTAGTCATCATTTTGTCCTCCCTACAACCAACGTACTGCAGCCACCGCATTTGGTAACTTGCGTGGCTTCCAATTGAAGTTCTCGTTGCAAAATTTCCATGATACGAGGGGTGCAAAAACCTGCTTGACATCTGCCCATGCCCGATCGAGTACGACGTTTTATTCCGTCCAAATCTTTTGCGCCAACAGGACGATTGATTGCCATGACAATTTCTGCTTCGGTTACCATTTCGCAACGGCAAACAATCTTGCCAAACAAGGGGTTTTCCTTGATAAGTTGTTCCCTTTCTTGGTTGGACAAACGGGAAAATTGAGGAATACCCTTTCTTGTTGCCACGAAGTTTTCCTTTTCTTTCAAGCCCAATTTTTCTTTGACTTCGTTGGCAACGTGCACACCTATTGCAGGTGCAGACGTCAAACCGGGAGATTCGATACAAGCACAGTTGTAAAATCCTTTCACACTGCTTTCGCCAATGACAAAGTCGCCTTGGTCGCCGTGAGCGCGTAAACCTGCAAATTGAGTGATGATGGCGCGTCTGGGCAAATTGGGTACCGACTTGGTTGCAATGGTATATGCTTTGGACAATTCTTTTGCA
>JAFQWS010000087.1 GCA_017407305.1 Clostridia bacterium | reverse complement strand
TGTCTGGAGCTGATAACCGGATTTGAACCGGTGACCTCATCCTTACCAAGGATGTGCTCTACCTACTGAGCCATATCAGCATAACAGCATAACAGCATAACAGCGTATCAGCATAAAAGCGTGTTGTGCAATGACTTAAATAATTATATACTATATTGACAATTTGTCAACCACAAAAGGCGACAAGGGAAAAAATAGTCTATTTACAAAACTAAAAAACATGGTATAATATGTTTAAAGGAGAATAATTATGAACATTCCCAGTCTTATGACTTTTAAGAGTGACGTCGCCTTTCTTTTGGAAGATTTTTCCATAAGACAAGCAATGGAGAAAATGCGTTTTCATGGGTACACTGCTGTTCCCGTGATTGATCGTGCAGGAAAATACATAGCCACGTTGAGCGAAGGCGACCTTTTGTGGTATTTAAACGACGTCAACGAAAATGAAGGTGCAGTCAACACCGAAATGCTTTTTCTAAAAGACATTTTGAAAAAAAATAAATACAAAGCGGTCAATATCAACGCAGACGAAAACACATTGTATTCATACGTTTTGGAACAAAACTTCGTTCCCGTTGTTGACGACAGAAACATGTTTATTGGCATCATAACGAGAAAAGCATTTTTAACAGCAATCAAACAATGAAAAAATCCAACTCAACAAAATACGCACTTGTAACAGGAACAACCAATGGAATGGGCAAAGCAACGGCAAATTTCCTTTTGGACAAAGGTTGGGTTGTGTTTGGCTTGGACAAAGGACAAAGTCAAATTCAACGTGACAACTATACCCACTTTTGCTGTGACGTAACCAACAGCCAAGAAATTGCTTCCGCTTTTGGCAAAATAAAACAAGTAACACCGCATTTGGACGGCGTTGCTTGTTTTGCAGGTATATTTGTAATGGACAGCCTTTTGGAAATTGACGAGACTACCCTCAAAAAGATTTTGGACGTCAACACTTTGGGAACTTGGCGAATTGCCCAACACAGCTACCCCTTGTTGGATGATCACAGCACCTTTTTGTCCGTATCAAGCGAAGTGGGAGATATTCCCCCTGTGCCTTTGAACTCGGTGTACTCTTTGTCAAAATGCGCCTTGGAACACCTTGCCAAGGCCATCAGAGTGGACTTTGCCTTGAAAGGAATAAAGTTGTCCATACTTCGCCCCGGCGCAGTTGAAACGCCACTTCTTCAAGGTATGAAATCGGGCATTGAAACGGTTCAAGCAAAAACGGTGGTTTACAAAAACGGAGCAACACGTTTCAAAGGACTTATTGACAAATTTGCGCCAAAGGCAATCAAGCCGGAAAAGGTGGGAAAACTTGCAACGCGAATTTTGCAAAGCAAAAATCCAAGATATTATTACCAAATAAACCGAGGCTTTTTGCTGAGTTTGCTTTCCCTTATGCCGGAAAAAATTCGTATTGCAATTTACAAAATTTTGTTGAGATAATCCTTTTGATTTTAATACAATTTATACAAAACCAAAGCCCACACGAGAAAACCGTGTGGGCTTTTTTCTATCAATCAAATTTTATTTCACCTGACCGTTTGCATCATAGTATTGTTCAATATACTCTGCCAAGAAATCGTTGATGGGACCTTTTTCCCATTGATATTGGTCAATTTTCTCGAATTCGTTGTAAATTTGTTCGTAGGTTGCCGTTGTCAAGTCCACTTTGAATTGTCCGTCGGGAATATTCATTGCGTAGTTGTACAAGCCCCAACTCGTACTCCACCAACCGGGGGTGGTTGCTTTGGCACTCCACGTTGTCCAACTGTAATTGCGTCTGTCAAACATATTGAGATAATCCGTCCAAATTTGAGGCCACGTATCGTTGTTTCTATCAAAGAAGTTAAATTCGCCAATATATACGGGAACGTCATAGTTGGCGCCGGGCAAACTGAGATCTTTGTACAATCTAAAAATGGAATCGGGAAGGAAATCCCACCAGTTGTACCAGTGATATTGATACAACACGTTTTCCCAATCATAATCCTCTGGATCGGGCAAGTTGTTAAATTCCCAACAACCTTCCATACAAATGACGTGTTTGTCGTCCACCGAACGAATTGCATCATAGACAATGTCCATAACGTCCCATTCCACTTTGCCTGTTGAACCCGTGACGCCGGCAGGTTCGTTCATAATGTCAAATGCGGCAATATATTTTCCCAAATCGGGTTTATCCACCATATAGTGTTGAGCAATTGCTTTCCACAAATCGGCAGTTTTTTGTTGACAAATTTCCAAACGGAAAAGGTCACATTTTTGAGTACTGCCACTGTGTTCGTACCAGCTTTGCGTACCAACCGTGACGTGCATATCCAAAATGCAATACAAATCGTTGTCGGCACAACCTTGCAAAAACCAGTCCAACCAATAGAAAGCGTCTTCTCTCAAAGTCAATTCTTCGTAAGTTTCCCCTTCGTACAACAAAGTGTAAGGGAAAGGCAAACGAATTGTGTTCATGCCAAGAGAGGCAATGTTTTCAAAATCGGCGTCCGTCCACCAATTGACGTAATAGGTTTGCCAAAGTTGGTCAATCTCGGCTTGTGTGAAGTTGTTGGGGTTGCTTTCCAATGCTTCCATAACTTCGTCCAAAGGCGTTTCTTTGTAGTCGCCCTTGCCCTCGTCATAGCCAATGGAATAGACCGTCAACCAGCCTTCGGGAACAAACAATGCTCCTGCGTTGGTACCAATCAAACGCAATGCGTTGCCTTGTCCGTCATATAAACTTTTGCCTTTTGCCGTGACGTATCCGTTACCTTCAATGGTGGCATCAAATTTTACTCGGTAAGTTGCGCTGTAAATGCCAACGAATACCAAATACAAAACCAAGACGCCCACCAACGTCAATGCAAGCAAACCAATGATTTTACCTGTGGAAAATTCCTTTTGTTTTGCCATAATTATCCTCCAAAAAAGGTTTTATTCTTTTGCCTTAACTTCAATTTCAAAGTCAAAGTCTTTTACACTTAAATTTAATTGTCGCCACTTTTCGCCATTTTTGCGATAAAATGCCTTGGAAAAGCCAAACACGTCAACGTCGTTTTCTTTGCAAAAGTCCACAAAACTTTCTATTTGCGCTTTTGCTTGTTCTTCCACCTTGGAAAGCATCGATTTTGTCAATTCGTTATAACTTTCCGGTGTCAACGGCGATCCCAAATAGTAGTCGTCCGTTTTACTTTGTTTGACGGTCATTTCAAATTTGATTTTTACCTTGTTGTCCCCTTCCGTTTGCACGTCCACTTTCTTTTCGTGCAAAGTTACGGTGGCAACGTGAGGCATATAGTTGGTCCTATCTCCATCGTATGGAACACGATAGTTTTGCCCAACGACGTCGTCGCACAAAAGACTAAACCCAACGTGGCTGTTATTTGCCAAAGTTTCCACAAAGTGATTTTGTTTGAAAACTGCACAAGAATCAATTTGATACAACATTGGTTTTTTGTCGCTTTGCTCGGTTGAAGAGCCTATTTCCTTTTGCTCAATAAGGTTCACCACGTTGATAAATCCCGTATTGC
>JAFQWS010000086.1 GCA_017407305.1 Clostridia bacterium | reverse complement strand
TGACGGTAGCAGTTCATATATTTCTCCCTGGTAATTTTTGTTTAGCAGCTTTTATTATACCATAGATTTATATGAACTGTTTTTTTATTTGGGTGTTGCACTTGAAAGTATAATTCACCCGGCAAAGAAAAAATTCCCGAAGCAAAACTTCGGGATTTTTGTTTGAAACAATTGATGGTACGAAACCAAATTATCTCTTGCTGAATTGAGGAGCCTTACGTGCTTTCTTCAAGCCGTACTTCTTTCTTTCCTTCATTCTTGGGTCACGAGTGAGGAAACCGTTCTTTTTGAGAACTGCCTTGTCTTCACCAGCGATTACCAACGCACGAGAGATACCGTGACGGATTGCACCTGCTTTACCTGTGTAGCCACCACCGCAAACGTTAACAACAACGTCGTACTTGGAAAGTGTTTCTGTTGCGTTCAATGGTTGACGTACGATGTACTTCAATGTGTCAAGACCAAAGTAGGTGTCGATATCACGCTTGTTGATTGTGATTGTGCCGTTTCCACCGGGGATGAGTCTTACACGTGCAATGGACTTCTTTCTTCTGCCAGTTCCCCAAAATTGAACCTTTTTCTTTGCTACTGCTTTAGCCATTGTTCAGTCCCTCCTTAGTTCAACACCAGCACTTGTGGCTGTTGCGCTTCGTGCTTGTGTTCTGCGCCTTTGTAAACGCGAAGTTTTTTGAGCATTTGTCTGCCAAGACTGTTGTGAGGAAGCATGCCTTTTACTGCCTTCATAACAGCAAAGTCTGCTCTTTCTGCCATGAGCTTGGAGTACTTTGTTTCCTTGAGGTGACCAGGTCTTGGAGAACGACGAACGTACAATTTTTGATCCAATTTTTTACCTGTCAACACAACCTTGTCGCAGTTGAGAACGATAACGAAATCGCCTGTGTCTACGTGAGGTGTGAATGTGGGCTTGTTCTTTCCACGAAGTACGGAAGCAACTTGAGATGCAAGGCGACCAAGTGTGAGGCCAGAAGCATCCACAACGTACCATTTTCTTTCAACGGCTTCTTTTTTAGCCATAAAAGTTTTAATCATTTTTGTTTCTCCTAGTATTTAAGTTTGTTTGCTGTTCACGGTTGAACAATTACTACCAGTGGAATGTAGTTTAGACGTGACAGAGCTTAAAATACCACGCCGAATTATTCACAGCCCTAATATTATACTTATAGTTGGCGTTGTTGTCAACTGATTTTGCACAAAAATGGCATTGTTTTGCCAATTTTTTTTGAATTTTTTGCAAGAAATTTGCCGTTTGCAAAAAGTACGGTTTTTTGCACTTTTGCAGTGAAAAATGTTGACAAAAGTGGGCGTTTTGCTCTTGAAATTTAGAGGAATTTGCGCCTCATTTTCAAGCAAAACCTGCCTTCCTAGTAGAACACCTTTTGCAAAGTGAGCCCCTTGGCGGGCAAAGTTTTGAATGTCAGTTTGGTGCCGTTCAACATTTGCTCAACTTGCTCCAACCCAAACTTGCCAAGCCCCACTTGCACAAGCAAGCCCGCCATGATGCGCACTTGATTGTACAAAAATGCGTTGCCATCCACAACCAACCAAATTGTGCCGTTGGGTTG
>JAFQWS010000085.1 GCA_017407305.1 Clostridia bacterium | reverse complement strand
TTGTTGTTGCCGACAGCCGTTGGCAGGTGGTGGGCTTGTTGGACAGTGGCAATCTTTTGACCTTTCAAGGGGTGGCAGTTTGCTTTGTTTGTGGAAATTTGGCAAAAAAGATGAAAAAAGTTTTTGCCAAGGAGATTCTTTTTCAAAGGGCAACAAAAATTTACTATCAAACGGTGGAGGGCAGTGCGTCAACTTGGGCAATTAAAGGCGTTGTTCAAAGGGCAAATGAAAGCAAAGAAGTGTATTTTGCTTTGTCCAACCATCAATCGACCCATCAACTTATACTCAACCAAGCATTTTTGGAGGATAACAATGTTTAAAAAATTATTTCAAAAACTTTTGACACTTTTGGGTGTCAACGACAATCTTGTTTGTTACATTTACGGAAACGAAGCCTTGCCTCAACCCTTGTCAACACAAGAAGAAATTGATTTGTTGCAAAAATTTCATCAAGGCGACCAAGACGCCAAAAGCCTTTTGGTGGAACACAACCTAAGGTTGGTGGTGTACCTTGCTAAAAAGTTTGAAAACACCAAGGTGGACATGGAAGATTTGGTGTCGGTGGGCACCATTGGGCTTATCAAAGCAATAAACAGTTTCAAAACGGACAAACAAATCAAACTTGCCACCTATGCCAGCAGGTGTATTGAAAACGAAATTTTGATGTATTTACGCAAAATGGCAAGGCGAAAAAACGAAGTTTCCTTGGACGAGCCCCTCAACGTTGACCAAGAGGGCAACGAATTGCTTTTGGGCGACGTTTTGGGCAGTGATGCCGAATACGTTTACGACACGGTGGAAGAAAAGGTGGAACGACAACTTTTACATCAAGGGTTGCAACAACTTTCCGAAAGGGAAAGGGCAATCGTTTCCATGCGTTTTGGCATTGATTGTCAAGAAAAAACGCAAAAGGAAGTGGCCGATTTGTTGGGCATATCGCAGTCCTACATATCAAGGTTGGAAAAGAAAATCGTTTCTCGATTGAAAAAAGAAATTGCAAAATTTATTTAATTGCCCAACGACTAGTCAAAAATTAATCAAACTTAAAAATAGGCATAAACAATCAAAAATATAACTGCCCAAAAAGTTTTTTCGCCCATAAACAGGCGACTACTTTTGGGGCAGTTTTTATCTTTTTTGGGCAAATTTGACGGAATTGTTGCTTTTTTTTATAAGTTGGGTTATAATCAATTCACTGTGCTAAGCGGGGAGCTAGTGGTGCCCTATACCCGCAACCCACTACAGCGGGGCCGAATACCTTTTGGACGGCTGTCAGGATGGAAAGCAGGAATTTGTAAGGAATGTAGATAACAAGGTCTCGTGCAATATTTGCCTGTGAACCGTGTCAGGACAGGGATGTAGCAGCACTAAGCGGTGTCAAGTATGTGCCACGAGGAAGCTTTGAGGGAGTCACCTGCAAGGATACCGTTTCGGTCTTGTCAGTCAACCAAGGTTGCACAGTCATCGAAATCAACGTTTTTACGAGGAAATACATGGAACAATCTTTGATTGACAGAATCAACTTTTTGGCAAAAAAATCCAAAACGGAAGGGTTGACGGAAGAAGAAATTGCCGAACAAAAGCAACTTAGAAAGCAATATATTGCCGAGTGGCGATTGGGCGTTATTCAAACGTTGGAAAACACCTACGTGGTGGACGAAAATGGCAAGAGAAAGTTGCAAAAGAAAAATCGCAGTTAAGGCGATTGCTTGACTTTTGATTGGTCAAGCATTAAAATTGATTTAACAATAAACAAATGCGTTTGAGTCAAGACAACACAGTTTGACCTTTGACACCAGAGAGAACACGGTTGGTGAAAGTGTTTTGTCAAAACAAATTGTTATCACTTGACAAGCAGGTTTGCCCAAAGCAGTGGTCAGTAGGCAAACACGGGTATTTCCCGTCACAGAAATCAGGCATGTTGGTGTCGGTGTTTGAAATGGTAAACAATGTCCGTTGTTTTTTCAAACAACGGATTTTTT